>JAHJDU010000654.1 GCA_018812385.1 Pseudomonadota bacterium | reverse complement strand
TGACTCCATGAGATTTGCCATTAATTATTTGGCAGGTGGTGGGAGCAGTAATGGTAGCTACGGTCTGCCAGTTTAAAGCTCCGGTATCTTCCTGAAGTTCATAGGAAGCTATCCCGGATTCAGCATCAGTAGCTGCATCCCAGGAAACCCGATAAGTTCCATTGTCATCATAGGTCTGGTCAGGGCCGCTATTGCAGACCAGATCTCCTTCGACTGGTTGGCCTGGAGAATCGGGAAGATCACTGTCAACAGTAATACCATTACTTGCGGTCGGAGCACTTTCTGTTCCGGAATTGCTGACCGCCTTTACCCGGTATTTATAGAACTTAGAATGTAGTCTGCCTGTGCAGGGATAGCAGGTAGCAGTGGTAGTGCCTAAATTTGTCCAGGCTGCGCTATCTATACTCTCCTCCACGACATAATGGGAGAATCCGGAGGGAGAGGTGTCGCCCGGGGCAGTCCAGTGAACCTGGAAGGTATCCGAGCAAATGTAGTCACGGTCGACTGTGACGCAAGAAGAAGATTCTAAGACACCTGTGGGAACACCAGGCGGGGTGTCTCCGTAAGGATCAGGCAGGGTGTAGAAATTTCTCTCATAGAGGGTATATTGGTCGGGCCGTTCCTGGCAGCCGACAATCGGGCCATAAATGGACGGCTTGACTGATTCCACTGTTCCTGCGTTGTTGGTTACCTGATAAGTTGCGCCGCCATTGATATAATAGACAAATAGGTTGTCTTCTCTCTGGAAGGCTACCCGGCCCCGGTGGATTGAAGGATACTCCTCATTGGCTGCTGTAGCAGCTACAGATGTAGTGGTTCCCATCACAAAGTCATAGACAAAGATGTCCCAGTTTCCGGATGCATTTGACTGGTAGGCAACATAACGGCCGTCAAAGGAATCTATGGCCGGGTTGGTCTGTCTTCCTGCTCCGCTGAAGATGGTAGTCTTTACTGCCGTGGTGATATTGACGGCGTAGATATCCTCATTTCCACTTACATTGTCTTGATAGGCCACTGTATTTCCGTAGATATCAGCATTAGACTGATTGCCAGGGCCACTGGCCGCATTTAAGAGAGTGTTAAGGCCTGTTCCTCTATCATGGTAGTAAAGATCCTCACCATTTCCTCCGCTCTTATTGTCGGTATAGACAATGGTGTTTTCATAGACCGCCGGCTCACTTTGATAGAAGAGGTCATTGGTTACTCGTGTCTCACCGGCTACTCCGGTGGTCTTGTCGTAAGTGGCATAATATATCTCACCGTAAGGCTGTGCCTGTGTATCTGCTGAATGCCGAAAATCTGTCCAGACAATCAAGGCCGTATCAGCCAGGCTGACCCAGACATCCGGCTCCTGTTGATGCTTATTGTTTGTGGTGATTGGAGAATCGCCAACATCATCGCCCGTATTAAAGGTCTCATCCGGGCCAAGGTCACGAACATAGATGTCCCAGTTTCCATTCCGGCTGTCCTGCCAGACACCCATGGTGCCCGGGCCAAAGAGGGAGACACCTGTCTGGTTGGTCAAGGGCGGAAGAACCGTGACTGTCACCTGATCCGTGGCAGTGCAGCCATTACTATCGGTTACGGTAACAGTATAGTTGGTGGTTGAGCTTGGTGAGGCAGTGGGATTTGAGTTGGTGGTATCGCTAAGGCTGCCGTCGTCCGGGGTCCATAGGTAGGTATACGATCCGGTTCCACCTGTGGCAGTGGGTGAGCCGCCGATTGGAACTGAGCTACCAGAATCGATTGTCTGATTGTTTCCGGCATCGGCGGTTGGAAGACTAAAAGTAGCATCATAGGCAGCATTTTGGGCTCCAGGAGAGCTGTCGCTTCCATCAGTCCAATTACAAAGGACATCATCAACCGTAGGATTTCTTCTCTCTACTGACCGGTTTCCGCTTGGCAAAGAGGAGTAACCACCATAGGTGCTTACCGGAACTCCTCCGGCATTAAAGAGAGTAATGGGCTCATTTACAGCTAAGCTAGTCGTTCCTAATGTAACACTGGTTTCAATGGTTAAGATTATTGTCCCGGCAAGAAAGTTATAGGGTGTTGTTCCCCCTACATACTGTGGATCTAAGATAACAGCATAGCCACCAGCTGGAATATTTGTCGTCGTGGTGTCATATCCAGCAACACCGGTATCATTGCCTGGAACAAATCGAATGTTCCCTGCAACAATAGTATCAGAACTGGTCCCATCACTAAATGTCCAGTTAGCCACATCAACAGCCCCTAGACCAGTATTGTACAACTCAATATACTCATCTCTGGCATTGTCAGTTGGATTATTCATCACCTCATTAACCACAATATCCGCCCGAACCTCCATCCCTAAAAGTCCAACCAAAGCCGCCAAAACCAAAACCGTAACAAAACACAATCTTTTAAGCATTACGCCCTCCTTTAAATTTTTTGAAATTTTATATCTACGGCAGTCCGCAAAACAGAACTACCGATAACCAGAAAGTTAAGGCTTGCCAAAAAAATCACATCTCCAACTCTCAGATTCTCTAAGCCGGTGCCAGCTTCTATAATGTCTTTCCCGAACTACGACGCGCTGACGAGATCCTTTCGTAACGCTTCGTCAATGATCTTCCGCACCGGGATGTTCAGAGATACCGCGCGCTTCGCCAACAGCTCAAATG
>JAHJDU010000588.1 GCA_018812385.1 Pseudomonadota bacterium | reverse complement strand
TTCAAGCAGGTTTTCTGCACTTTGAGATGCTATTTCGTCATACTGGAGATTGATATCAAGATCTGAATTAAATTTTTCCATGAGGATGCTTTCTTTTGTCCCTGTTTTTGAAGGGATGGGGATGTCAAGGCTGTCTGCAAAAACAGCTAATTTGCAATCCTGGATTTTATAATTTTTCAAGCCGATATTCCCGGTCAGACTGAAATGCCCTTCATTAACATCTGTTTTCAAGGCATTAATATTGATTATATCAGGTGTTGCCGTTATGCTGCCATTTAGATTGGAAATGTTTATGCCTTTCTGGTCTAAATTATAATTAAGGTTGGAAAAGTCCACTAAGACATCAAAATCAGGTTCTTTAAAGCTGCCGTTAATATCAGCATTCAGACTTATGTTGCCCCGGGCGGCATGAAGTCCTTTGACTAGATCTTCCGAAAGATCGACGGGTATATTTCCTGTCGCATTTATCTGGCCGTCAATATTGGCCTTGATACCATTTATTCCTGCAGATTTAAACAAAGGGGCAAGATCACTATGGTTGAAGTTTATCCGGGCCTGGTATTGATTTTTTTCAGTGTCAATTGAAGCATTCAGGCTTGCAATTTTTTCAAGTGCGATTGCAATTTTTCTTTTTTCAAGATCAAGGTCTGCTTTAATATTTTTTACAGGAATTTCAATGTCATAAAAATTTATTTTGTCCATGGATGAGTCAATGGTGTAGTCCACAACCATATTAAGATTGGCATTGATATTAAGATTTGAATTGATCAAAGAATCCAATTGCTCTTGATTTATTTTTATATCAGCATGTTCAAAAAATCGTTTAGGGTTGATATCTTGTCCTGAAAACAGGATGTTTGCTTTGATAACATCTTTTAACTTAAACTCTTTTTCAAAGACATGGGCAGATCCTTTCACATCAATTACCATGTCCTGATCGTTAATAACAAGCTGTTGGATGTCAACATGTCCTAAAGGGTTGATGGCCCCTGCAAATTGAATGTCATTAATAAAAATGCCTTGTGCCATAAGATTCTTTCCGAAAACCATTGCTTTGATTTCAGGATTGGCGATGCGGCCGGCAATATTTATTTTGCTGTCAACACTTCCCTTGACAGGCAGAATACCTAAGGGCAGCGTTATTGAATATAGATCTTGAGATTTGGCATTCAGATCTGCATTAAGGATTTTTTTAAAAATATCATACTGACCAAAAGCCTTAACTGTGGAATCACCGGCTTTGGCATTAAACCCGGTGATTTTGCAGATGCCTTTTTCAATGGTTCCGGTTATGTCAGTTTCAAAATCCAGAAAATCTGTTTCAGGTTTGTCTTGTTTAAAATCCTCAAGAACAACATTAAAATGATACTTTGCCGCAAGGACTTCAGGGCGAATGCCTTTGCCAGTGATCTTACCAAAGGATGAAAACCGTCCTGAAAATCCTTTTACCCATTTTTCAAAACGTTGAAAATCTCCATTTTTCTGGTCAAAGGAAAAATCATATTTAAGGGTATCTGGATTTTGGGCAGGGTTTAAAAAACCTTTTGGGAAAAAATCCTTGAGATCAGCCATACCATTAAATACTATATTGCTTCCAAGGATATTGAGATTTGCTTTTTTTATTGAAAGTATCCTGTCAACAAGACTTGCTGATAAATTGATTCCATCCCCTTTTAGATCTTCATTAATTTTCAACTTAACCACATCAAGATTGACTGCAACTTCAGGGTTGTTTACAGGCCCTTTTCCTGTAAGGGTTACTTTGGCCAAACCACCAAGTTCTATCGTATTCTCCAAAAACCGATTTAATTGATCAAGGTGGGAGGTTGCTATTATATTTAAATCAATTCCAGGTGCTTTAAATATATCGTACGCAATTCCTTTTGCTTTAAAAACACACAGGTCCGAGTCCAGTTCAACATTAAAATCAATTTTTGATCCTTGTTCAAGTTCAGACATAATACTTAAGTTTTTAATCAGGAGCTCTTTATCTTTCAATGTTATCCTGCTGTTTTTTAACCGGCTGGTCAAAGACAGGTGCTGCTCGAAAAGGTTTACATCTATGATGTCAACGTTTAGTGACCTTAGTTCAATACTATTATCCGGATCATTGAAGGTTAAAGCTCCCTCAATAACCTGTGCTTTTTTGACAACCACATTAATGGGAAGGCCTTTGTTTTCTTTTCTAGTAATTTCTTTTTCAGGGGAGTTTTTATCTTTTGATATGAGCGTATCTATTATATTGATATGGCCGTTTGTATCTATAATAAGTGATATTTCCGGGCTGTTCACTGTAAATAAAGTTATCTCGAGAACTTTTTTAAAAAGAGAACTTATCTTGAAATCAACAAAAAGACTCTTGAACTTAAAACAGGTGACATTTTTCCTGTCTTTGATCTGAATTCCGTCTAATTTGACATATGAATTGATTAATGAAAATTCTAGATTTTCAGCTGAAATCGTTCCAGGGATGGAGGTATTAATTTTATTAACAAGCAGATTTTTTGCATGATCTGTTTTTGCATAAAAATACAAAGACAAAACTATCGCAAACAAAATGGCGGCCAGTCCCAGACCCGCTAAAGTAAATTTTTTTTTCATACCTGCCTATTTTAATCTACTTCTGACAAATTTTTAATTAATGTTTGAACGAAAACTCACCCATCTACTGCGTTGCTGCAAAATCCTGAAATCCTCATG
>JAHJDU010000587.1 GCA_018812385.1 Pseudomonadota bacterium | reverse complement strand
TATTATTAAAAATTCAGATATTGCTATTCTACTTTTTGAATCTGCATTGAATGCCACGCCAGATGGAAAAGGGGCATTGGGGTTTTTAACAAAAAGTCCTGGTCTTTTTCCATTCCAAGTTCCTCTATTGACCGGAAATTATATCGCACAAAACTGTGAAAGAATAGATGTCGTTCATCATGGCTTTGATGATGATCTTTTAAAATTGGTTTGTTAGTCGCATGGCATAGTACTTTTGAGCTGGCTCAAAAAGTCAGGTTTACTTGCAACGATTCATAACTTTTCAAATATTCAGCCATTCAAATAGTATTCTTAAGCTCCCTTTATTAAACGTGCCTGATAGTCGGAAAGATCTCTGTGTGAAACTTTATCATGGACACAAATTAAAAATTAATTTTATCAAGGTGGATTATTTTTCAAAGACCGGACATAACTGGCTATATTGTTCAGGACGGCAGATCAAGGATTATTATCCCTGTGGGGAGTATTCAGAGGACCAAATCCATAAAGATACCAAAAATATTCGAAACGATAATTCCGATAAAAATCGATTCTGGTCAAGGCAAAGCATTTTTTTGCATTATTATGCTTTTTGATGTACCGTAAATCTGCCTGTGTATCTCATATAAATTGTAAAATATTTGGAGATTCAAGAGTAATGATCTTATTGATAATAATATTTGGCGCTCTGACTCTTTTGGCCGGAATAGTAATTATAATAAATCCAGAAGCTATATTCGGATTTCTTCGAAGTAACTTGGATAAGCTGTTCCTACATATTTTGGCTGTCGTAGTTAGAATTGTTCTTGGTGTTTTATTGATATACCAAAGCAACGAATCAAAATTTCCGTTTACAATTGAAATTATTGGCTGGTTTTCTATTACCGCTGCTATAATTATGGCATTAATGGGACGTCGGAATTTCAATCGTTTAATGTTGTGGGCTTTGTCTTTTGCAAAGCCTATTGGGCGTATTGGAGGAACTATAGCTGTGGCATTCGGCGCGTTTCTTATTTATGCTTTCGTTTAGTAATTTTTAATGTATCTTTAGTCAAATGGATAAATATTCGGATTTCAAAACACTTGCTGCCAATGAAATTCTAAATCAGGATTACAGAATTCGGATTCAGGATCTGGGGTCGAATATTACAATTATTGCCCCCCACGGAGGATTAGATGGTAATATCATTTTTTTGAACTCAAGATTATCCGAAGGTGGAATATTCCGAGCCTGGAATAGTTTAGGATACCAAGACAATACATTTAGAGAGATGTGTAAACCAAAGAAAGGGTGGCATTTATCCTACCCTGCAATCATAGACTAAAAAATATATAGATGGCAGAAGTCTAATCATATTTGCAGACGTCCACCCATTCTTTACAGTTTGAATATTTTTCAAGTTCTTCTATGGTCAATCGTATTGAAGAATACCGGTCTCCGGCAGCTGGAATAACTTCCGAGTGTTTTTTCAGTGATACATCCAGGTAAACGTTAATTGTTTTCTTTAATCCAAAAGGACAAACTCCACCTATTGCATGTCCGGTATGCTCCAGGGCCTCATCTTTATTGAGCATCTTGGCTTTTTTGGAGAAATACCTTTTATATTTTTTATTATCAATCTTCGCTTTGCCGGCAACGACAATTAAAATCGGTTCCTCGTCGAATTTAAACGATAGTGTCTTTCCTATCTGATCAGGATCTACTCCATGGGCTTGGGCAGCTTCTTCTACTGTTGCTGTGGAATTTTCTAAGACCATAACACGGTGATCCATATTGTATTCTGAAAAATATTCAATAACAGCTTTTAATGACATATTGTAACCTCTATTCTTAAATACGATCGTACCCGCAAAGGTATAGTGAATATGAAATCCGTATACAAGGATAAAGTGACCCTCGCTCAGGAAATTTAACAAAAAGTTAAACTAATTTTGAAATTACCTTAACATCTTGTGGGTTAGATATACCAAAACCGACACTTATGGGTAGATTTGTAACGGACCTTAGATCATTAAACCGCTTTTCAATATAGTACTTTTTTGTAAGGGTTAAGAATTTATCTTTTTTGGGGAAATTATTCAGTAGCATGGATTTGCCTTTTTATTTATTCCTACTTGTTTTTGTATAAAAAAAAGATCGTGAGGTTTTAGTAACAAAAAAATGGGATAGCTTTGTTCTGATAAAAAAATATGATAAACCATTTCTTATGATAAAAACTTTCTTTCGTATTTCCCTTGTCCTTTTTTTAAGCATTTTTCTTTATGGAAATATTTATTTCTGGATTGATGAAAAAGGGACAAAACATTTTACCAATGTTTCTCCACCCAAAAATGAAGCAGTTGAAGAACAAAAGGAAAGTAAGGCGATTTTTAAAAAACTGTTGTCTCCAAAAAATAAAGCCCTGTTATTCAAGGTGGTAAGGATTTTTGATGGAGACACCATCCAGGTCAAAGGGCTTGATCTGATATTCAAAATACGGCTTGTGGGAATTGATTGTCCTGAAATTGGATTTAACGGCCAGAAAGACCAGCCCTACAGCCAAAAGGCAAAACAATATTTAATCAATTTGCTGGGTGATAAAAAGGTTGCGATTAAAACTTATGGGACAGACGCTTATAACAGACAATTGGCAGAAGTCTTTGCCGATGGTAAAAATATTAATCTGGAAATGATAAAAGCAGGCCTGGCCAGGTGTATACGGGACGGCGGCCAAAAAATCTTGACTCACAGACCTATTTAAAAGAGGAGGAGAGGGCCAGACAAGCCGGGAAAGGCATGTGGAGACAGGGCCATTTTTACAAAACTCCCAGGCAATGGCGAAAAGAAAATCCAAGAGAATAATTTTGCCTTGCCAAGCTCTTTTAAAATGTTTATTATCTAATCATGTAAAAAATATCACTTTTTAAGGCAGCTTAGAAAGTATATTTTGTAAAGATTTTTTTAAACTATTATAAAGGAGCCTGCATTATGAAAGACAAAGCACTGAGACGGCACCAGGAGTTCAAAGCTAAAATAAAAAGCCAGAAAACTTATAATAGTTGCCTTTCAGATTTACCCGAATCAGAAAGGCAAGAACTGGAAAACAACATTGAAAAATTAAAAAAAATTTGTGTTTTAAGAAATTTGGACGAACAATCTATCCCCCTCCCAAAAAAAACGCTCCAGGAAATGAAACATGATATTTCCATGAGAGAACAGCTTAACTAACAGACTTAGTTTTTAAATAACCGCCTCATGGGAAACAAGCTTACTGCCCATGAGGCGGTTTAATTTTTTACACTAATTTTATCTGAACGAAAACCGCCTGTTTTCCCAATTACTGCGTAGGACTCAAATATTAAAACGGGATATCGTCATCTGGAATGGATTCCTGGCCACCTGTCATGCCGGGATTTGTCTGGCCCTGGAATTGATTACCTGATCCGGAATCGGATTTCTGGTAACCCCCGCCGCCGCCCTGGGAATCCTGTTTTCCACCAAGGAATTGAAAATTTGATACTACGACTTTTGTCATATAATGGGTTTGGCCTTCTTTTTCATAATTACTGGTTTGCAGTCGTCCTTCAACATAAATCTGACTGCCCTTTGACAGGTATTTTTCGCAGGTCTCTGCCTGTTTGCCAAATACTACAATATTATGCCATTCTGTTTTTTCCTGACGGTCGCCCGTGGTTTTATCTGTCCAAAATTCACTGGTGGCAATGGAGAAATTCACCACTGCCAAACCTTGCTGGGAGTACCTGATTTCAGGATCTTTTCCCAATCTTCCAATCAGCATTACTTTGTTAAGGCCAGCCATTTTTTATCTCCTATTTTGGGGTAAATTTAAAGATGTTCATTTTTTTTAAATATTTACCTGATTCAAAACCCAGTGTCAAAGGGATATTTTTTTTATTTTTTTTAAAGGGTGACCAAGGGTTTTAATTGTTGACAATCATTGGGCTTAGGTTTATGTTGCTATTAAGGTAGCAACGCTTTGGAGTAAAAAGATGGATACGTATTCAAATTTAAAAAACCTTGGATTTTCACAATATGAAGAAGCCTGTTATATGGCGCTTGTGGGTAGTCATCCCGTGAATGGTTCCCAGTTGAGTAAAATTTCAGGGATTGCCAGATCAAGAATTTATGATGTGCTGCGGAGCCTTATTTCCAAAGGATATGTGATTGAAGTTAACGCTGGGCAGTATGCCCCGCTGCCCTCAGATGAACTGGTCAGAAGACTGAAAAGAAGCTTTGGCAGCAATATAGAGGCTTTTGAAAATCAGATTACGGCTGCATCTCAAAAAGATGCTTTTGAATTTGTCTGGACAATCACAGGATATGAAAATGTCATGGAAAAAGCCATGGAAATGATAAAAACTGCTGAAAAAGAAATCTATGTCAGGCTGTTTCCCAAATCATACCGACATCTGGATGAATATTTAACACAGGCAGATAAAAGAGGGGTGAAAATCCGTTATATTGCCATGGGAAAAGTAGCCAAAAAATTTGATATCCAGGTCATACACCCGGATCATGAACATTTGCAGCAGATCATCGGCGGACAATCCATTGAAGTGATTACCGATAAAAGTGAAGCTCTTGTGGGAATCTTTGAAACAGGCAAAGAAGATATTTCTGCCATCAACTGGACAAGAAATCGATGGTTTATCCTGGCTAACCGGGACAGTCTCCGCCATGATTTCTACCATTGTTTCCTAGAAAAAATATTGGACCGGCACCAGGACCCCACAGACGACGAAAAAAGAATTTATAAAATAATAAAAGAAGATAATTAAGAGGGGTGTAACATGACTGCAATGAGAAAAATTCATGATTTCAGCGGATTTTCCAATGAAAATGATAAAACCATTTTTAATTTGGAACAAGACTATGGTGCCCACCATTATGACCGGATTAATCTTGTTATCAGACATGCAAAAGGCTGCTGGCTGACAGATGAAAAAGGCAATAAATATCTGGATTGCCTTGCGGCCTACTCTGCTGCAAATTCAGGCCATCATCACCCCACCATCACCAATGCCGTCGTGGATGCCCTGATAGGCAATTATGCCTCTGTATTATCCAATGTTTTGTTCACAGATCCTTTGGGAATCTTTCTTTCCGAGGTCGCAAAATTTGCTCCCCAGATGGGGCCCCGGTTTGGAAATCACGGCAATAAAGCGCTTCCCAAAAATGGCGGGGTGGAATCCGTTGAAACAGCCATAAAAACCATGCGGTATTTTGGATTCAAGCATAAAGGAATTGAAGATGGAAATCAGGAAATTATAGTTTTTGATCAGAACTTTCATGGAAGAACCATCTCCATTGTTTCTTTTTCATCCAGCAAAAAATACAAGGAGGGGTTTGGACCTTTAACTCCCGGATTTGTATCTGTTGAATTTGGCAACCTTGAACAGGTAAAAAAAGCCATCAATAAAAATACCTGCGGAATCCTTGTGGAGCCAATGCAGGGAGAAGGTGGAATGAAGATACCTCCTGAAGGTTTTCTTAAGGGACTTAGAAATCTTGCAGATGAAAATGACCTGCTTCTGATATGTGATGAAATTCAGGTGGGAATGGGAAGAACAGGCAAAAAATTCTGTTTTGAGCATGAAAATATTGTTCCTGATGGTGTAATTCTTGGAAAAGCACTATCAGGCGGTCTTATTCCTTTGTCGGTCTTTATCACCAATGCAAAAATTATGGACATGGTATTTTCAAAAGGATCAGACGGATCAACCTTTGGTGGTTATCCCCTTGCCTGTGTGGCAGGGACTGCCGCTCTAAAGGTGTTTGAAGAAGAAAAACTGGCTGAACAATCGGCCCGAAAAGGTAAGATACTGAAAGAAAAAATTGAAGCCATTGCCAAAAAATCTGTCCACATCAAAGAAGTGCGGGGTAAAGGGCTTTTCATCGGTATAGAAGTCAAAGACGGCAATGCCATGGATTTTTGCAGAAAACTTTTGAAGTTAGGGTTGATTGTCAATGACAGCCACGGACATACCATAAGAATTTCCCCTCCCCTGATTATCAATGAAGAGGAAATGGATTTTATGGTTAAACAGCTTGAAAAAGTTCTGGTTGATTAAAAAATTCTGGTTCGATTCAGTGATCAAAGGTTAATATCATCGGTGTGGTTGCCTTTGAATGATCATCCCCTGAATCATCAAACACGGCCATGGCAAAACTATACCTTTTCAAGGGGTTAAAACTCACATCATCCCCATGGCCAGTATCCAGTTTTCTGGAAAGTATGACCGTCCAGTACCCGTCTTTCCATTGGCTTTCTGCCTTAACATCAAACCGAGAGCCGCTGGGTTTCACAGGCAGCCGGAAAGGAATGATATCTCCAGTCTTGAAAATCGAATAGTTATCAATTTTTACAGCTTCTTCCAACAGGAGGAACCCGGGCACAGACGACTTTTTAGCAGGGTCTTGCATGTAAAGCGGTTTAGATCCTTCTTTGGTGTGATTTTTTATGTCTCCACCTGCTCCTACATCATTTCTCCTACCAGTTTCACGGTATGATCCGGTTGGATTTCCAAAAACAGTCAGCCAGCCATCATCCGCATATTTATAAGGGGCGGACCTGGCAGATTTCCAGTGCCACAAATCGCCTTTTTCAGCACTGGTCATCGTGGTAAATTTCCACTCTTTTTTAGGGACATCAGGCGGGCTGTGACATGTCACAGCACACCCTCGTGTTGCAAATTTGTTGATCCTGGTGGTTTCAAAAAGCAGGGCGATCCGGTCTTCATTCCCTTCCTGGTGATGCCAGGAACGCCCGTCAAATTTCCAGGACTGCTTTACAACACTTCTGGTGGGATCATTCCAACTTAATTTAAAATAAAGAAATTCATCCGTATAAGCAGCCTGGGCTGATACGATGTTTTTTGATCCTGACAGCACATCTCTTCCCTGAACGGGAACAGAGATAGGCAAGATCTGTTTCCAAACCGAATCTTGCAACCCTTTTGGAGCCTGGCTAAGATGTTCGGCCCTTATGGTAATCGGGTCTGCAGCCAGGCAAATATTTCCCCCTGTCCCAAGGAAAAATAGAAACGTCACAACGGCAAAAATCGTAAATAGTTGTTTGTCTTTACACATGATACACCTTTATTAAATTTATATGTCTAAATAACCTCACAGCTCCTGACTTGGTACGGGCTTGGCCGGACAAGCTTTTTAAACTTGACTCAGGTTTAATGCTCAACCAGGACAAAGTGCTCCATGTATCCCATTATAGAAAGTACAATAATAAAAATAAAAATTATAGCAACTGGCAATAGGATTTTCCACCGGCCGGCCAGATGCCGATGGGGGGACCGATCCATGAACGGTAAACCAATCAGCAGGCCTGCCAGTCCTGCAGGAATTATTGTTGATCCTAACACGGCCAAACCGCCTTTAAAGACAGATACAAGCTGGTTTAAAAACAGGACCCACCATTCTGGTTTAGGGATATATGAAGAATCCGTGGGATCGGCAGGATCACCCAAAGGTGGTGACCAATGCCAGCTGATAATTCCCAAAATGACAGAAACCATAATGAACAAGAACAGCCACCGATTCACTATGTTGGGGTAAAATGGAATCCTGGGTCGAGAAACCGGATCTGCACCAAGCGGTTCCGCCAGTCCTCTATGACGGATAAAATGAAAATGAACCGCTATAAACAACACAAGCAGGCCGGGGAGCAGCAGGATATGGAGTACATAAAACCGGGTTATGGCCACAACACCGGTCAAGGAACCGCCCAAAAGTAATCGTTCGGCAATATTACCGACAAACGGAACCGAAGAAATGATACTCAGCCGAACCTGGGTTGACCAATACCCCTTCTGGTCCCAGGGCAAAAGATCTCCGGTAATGATGAACAAGGGCACAAAGAGTAAAATTATCACACCCGTGACCCAGACCATCTGTCTGGGGGCTTTGTAGCTGCCGAGGATCAAGGAACGGCCAAGATGGATACCCATGACAATGAGCAAAAGATTCCAGGAATAATGGTGAATGCCTTTCACAACACTTCCAAAGGGAATATTAAACAGGGCAAAATCGACACTGTCATAAGCTGTTCCCGGAACCGGTGAATAATAAAAAGCCATAAAGGTTCCCGACAAAAACAGTAAAATTGTCAACACCAGGAGCAGGGAACCGCAAAAGCGGGTCCATGTCAGGGCATCCTTTGGAACTTCAAAGGCGAGCAGTCTGTCTGCACTCCTTTCCAGAGATAAAAATTCAAGCAGCTTTTGAGATCGGGTTTCCATGTGTGTATCGTTCACCGGTTCCACCTTGAAAAAAATGTATAGTTATTTAAATTTAAGGGTGATGACTTCAGAATCATAAGAGTCTTCATCACTGGAATTATCAAAAAGGGCCATGGCAAAATTGTATTTTCTTTTTGGATTAAAAGCGGTGTCATCCGGGTTGCTGGTATCAAGTTTTCTAGACAGCATGACCGTCCATTCACCATTAGCGTAACGGCTATCCGCTTTTATATCGGCAAAAGATTCTGTGAAGTTTTTAGGCATACGATAGGTAATGGTATCCCCATCTTTGAAAACTGAGTAATCCGTAATCTCCACAGCGTGGGAAGCAAGCAAAATTCCATTTTTATCCAGAGATTTACCCGGGGCCAGCATATATTTTGGTTTGGATTTGTCATCCGTTATGTTTTTCTTGTCACCGCCTTCTCCTTTATCACCCTTGCGACCCCCTTTTTTCTCACTGATCATTGTCAACCATCCGTCGTCGGCATAGCCTGCCGGATCAGAGCGCGCAGCCTTCCAATGCCATAAATCACCCTTTTCAACAGCAGTTAATGTACCGAATTTTCCATCCTTGGCATTGGTTGCCCCTTCGGGAACATGGCAGACAATTGCACATCCTTTGGTGGCAAAATTATTGATCCGGTCGATCTCGAACAACATGGAAATCCGATCCTCGTCACCTTTCTGGTGAATCCACTTTCCTCCTTCATACTGCCAGGCACCTTTGGTGATACTTTGGTTTGCATCTTTCCATTTATAAAGAAAAAAGATGCTGTCATTGGTGTACACAGCTTTGGTGGTAACGCTGGTATGTTGACCCGCAAACACTTCTTTACCCTCAAAGGGAACAACGATTTCTTTGGATTTTTCCCAGGCGGCATCATCCAATCCTGCCGGGGCAGACTTCACCTTGGCGGCAATTAGTTCTTGTTTGGAAGCCCCCATGGCTTCTGGGGCCGTGAAATGCAGGGCACCGATAAACAGTGCGAGGCACAGACTTAAACTGATAGTAAATTTTACACGCATAACTTGTCTTCTCCTAAATTATAATGGGTTAATATTACACTTTCATAAATATCTGTAAATTGCCGTCCGCAACTTTATGCTCCAAAATAGATAAAGGGCGGGACGGCGGACCTGCAATAGGCTGACCTTGTGCATCAAACCGACCGGAATGGCAAGGACATATAAATTCCTGGGTTTCCGCTTGCCAGATTACGTTGCAGGCCAAATGAGTGCAGGTTGATGAAAATATTTTAATCTGTTCTCCTGCATCGGCACGGGCCCACACAAAACCGCTCTGGGGAAGGATGATCCAGCCGTCTTTCACCATGAATTCATAGGAAAGCATCTTAAAATTGTCCGGTTCCAAATTTTCAACAGATCCGAAATCAATCCATTTGCCAGGGTTATCTTTCAAAGCCGGAAAGATGGCGTAAGTCGCCAGCGGGACGCCGGTGACCATTGCTGCGCAACCTGTGAGAACTGCGGTTTTTAAAAATTTTCTGCGGCTCATATTTTTTCATCCTTATCTGTAGATTTCTTTATTTTCATACAATTATAAAGAGTGCATTGTGTATAATGATTCTGGCAATAAAAAAGCACCATTGAGATCTTATTGCTGTTCATATCAAGAAAATAGCAGTCCTCGCCCGGAGACCTGATAAAGGGACATTTTTTTTTCTTTTCTGGGAGCGATGCTCTGGAATCATCTGGTTCCATAATTTTTATTTCGTCTTCATGGTTTGTCAAAGTTAATCATCCCGCCGATACTTACAGCAACTATTGGCTATGCAGGTATAGAGCAAGAGACATGCCACTGGGAAATAAATAGTTTATTATAAGCATAAATCGTGTTTTTTAAGATAGTTATGAAAGAGTGACAGGTGATAGAGATGGTAAAGAAACTTGATAGATGTGTGACATGCCCCGATAGTGTGACATCCCACTAGTGTGGCATGTCACACATCCGGATTTATAGTGCATATTTTATTTAGTCGGTAATACCGTGAAGAACCAGCTTGCGGTAAATGGTTTTGCGGTTTATTCCCAGCAGTCTGGCAGCCTTGGCCTTATTGCCATCTGTCTTTTCAAGTGCCTGGAGAATATCCTTGATATCAATGGCCAAATCCTTGTCAAAAGATGGCTTTAAGCTTTTATGATATGTGCTTATTTCCAAAGGAAGATGATCAACCGTGATAAAATTCATGTGACACAACATGAACGCATGCTCCAGTGTATGTTCCATCTCCCTGATATTCCCAGGCCAGGAGTAATCGGATAAAATTTGGATTACATCATCGGATACGCCTTCAATCTTCTTGTTGAATCGCTTATTAAATCGTTTGCAAAAATGATCTACAAGCAAAGGTATATCACCGATCCGCTCACGCAGGGGAGGCAAATTTATCTCTACTACCTTGAGCCGGTAATATAGATCTGCCCTGAATTTTTCCTTTTGGACCAATTCCTTAAGTAATTTGTTGGTGCTGGAAATAATTCTCACATTCACCTTGATCGGAGTTGACTCCCCTACTCGTTCAAATTCTTTTTCCTGGATAACGCGGAGCAGCTTTAATTGTAATGCGGGTGAGATATCACCGATTTCATCCAGCAGGATACTCCCTTTATCAGCCATCTCAAACCGCCCAAACTGGTCCTTTACTGCGCCTGTAAATGCCCCTTTGATATGACCGAACAATTCACTTTCAAGCAAAGAATCTGCAAGGGCGGAACAATTGACTTTTACAAATGGTTTTTGCGCCCGGCAGCCCCCATAGTGGAGCGCTTCGGCAACCAGCTCCTTGCCCGTTCCGCTCTCTCCTGTGATAAGGACTGTTGTATCGGAATCCGCCAGATCTTCCAAAAGGACATATAATTCCTGCATTTTTTTACTTTTACCAATGATCCCCATGAATTTAAGGCGGGGCTTTAGCCGGTCTTCAAGATCACTTTCCCGGGTCATATCCCGGATGACCAGGGCAGCGCCTGAAAACTTGTTTTCCCGGTCACGTAAAGGTGAGCTGCTCAGGACAACGATCTGGTTGTTTCTGTCATGATGTTTGCATTCAACCCGGCTGGTTTTGATTTCCTTTTGAGTCAGTAAAACTTCTTCCAGAACATGGTAGCATGCCTGCCGGCATCGACCTGAAACGCCAGGCAACCGCTGGCCGATCATCTTTTTACCATTCAGTCCGCAGATCCGCTCAAATGCAGTGTTCACCTTTGTCACTTTCATATCGGCATCAACAGTGACAATGCCTTCTTGAACACTCCTGAAAATAGTATCCAGCTCAGAACGGTATTTTTCTTTTTCTGTCTCCATCTGGTCTTTTGCTTCCATAATTGAATGATATTGAAGGGCACGCGTGGTTATTTTTATCAAGTCGTGTTTCTCAACGGGTTTGGGCAGATAATCATAGGCACCCAGACGAACGGATTCTGAGGCCGTTTCAATGCTGGGTTGCCCGGTAATCAAGATGACTGGGCACCGTATACCAATTTCTTTAACTTTCCTGAGAAGATCGATGCCTGTATTGCCTCCCAGGATAATATCGGCAATGATCAAGTCTGGTTCTGATTCGGAAATGAGCTTTAAAGCAGAAGAATAATCAATGGCCGTGATCACCTCATGCCCTTCTTTTGAAAGAAATGTTTTAAAGGTAAACCTTAAAATTTCTTCGTCTTCAATAATCAGAATTTTATTTTTTCTTTTCAAAATCATCCTCATCCGGAACTGGCAGGTCTATTATTACCTTGGTATAGGTCCCTTCAATACTGTCAAAATTCATCCTACCGCCATGATCTTTAATTATAGAGTGGCTTATGCTTAACCCTAAACCAGTTCCCTCGCCTGCCGGCTTACTTGAAAAAAAGGGATCACAGATTCTATTCATTATATCAGCCGGTATACCTGTGCCGTTATCGAAAAAAGTCAAACGAACATACTGATGGATATGACTATCTACCAATTCCCCCTTGATTTCAATTGTTTTATTATTCCGGACAATAGTGGCGCCTTTATTGAGAGCGTATCTGGCATTGCTGATAATGTTTAAAAATACTTGCTGAATATGATGACTCCGCACCCTGACTTCCGGAATATTATCTGGGATATCCACTTTAAGGTCTATGTCATCCTTGCGTATCTGCGCTTCGGTTAGATCCAGGCAATCAGAAAGTAAGCCTTTAACCGTGACCAGCTGCGGCTCATCTTCCGTATCCCGGGCAAAGGATAAAAGATTGCGAACTATCATGGCGATCCGACCACCAGCCTTGAGGATTCGCTGGGAGATCTCAGCATGTTCGCCACCTTGTTCGGTTTCATCGATAAGTAGCTGGGCGCAGTTAATAATTCCGTTTATAGGATTATTGATTTCATGTGCAACACCGGCTGCAAGCTCACCGATTGAAGCCAGTTGACCGCTCCTGACCGCTTCTGCCCGCAACTGCTTTTTCTCGGTAATGTCCCGATACACAACAATGATAGTTGTTGGGACACCTTCCTCAGAGCGAGTGGCCACACCGGCCGTATACCACAGGTCCATCTGGGCACCGTTTGCCCCGGTACATTGAATCTCATCTTCAACACTGCGGCCATCCTGAAAACATTTTTCAATATAGGATGTGGTACCGGGTGCATTTCGGGAATGAAAAACTTCGTAGCATTTCTTACCCAAAGGATTGGTGCCGAAAAAATCAGCCGTAATATTGTTGGACCAGACAATATTCAAGTCCCTGTCAACAACTATGACAAAATCGGTAAACGACTTCAGAATCCCTGACAGTTTCTCCTCACTTTCCAGCAGGGCTTTCTCAACTTGCAGGCGCGCTGTCATGGTTTTATTTTCCTTTAGCCAGACCAGTCCGATTGCAGCCAAAAGCCCAAATACGACAATGGATAAGACCATGGAAGAAAGGGATAAGAGTTTATCAAATTTTTCTTTTCGATCTGTTATGTCATAGTAAATTTCAAATGCTCCTAAAAAGGTATTTCCACTCATTTGAGGTACATACGTCTCCACCACATCGGCTGTCAATTTCTCGCCTTCCATTGAGTTGGTGTCTTTTTTTCTCACCGTTGCATAAACTTTTCCCTGGGATAGGATTTCATGGAAGTATTTTGCCTTGTTGAATTTTCCGATTTCATCCGGTTCTGAAGAAAAAATAATTTCACCTGTACTTGAGAAAACCTTTAATTTATTCAGTCCAAAGGTGTTGACTATTTTTTTGATTTCATCCTGCATGTCTGCATTAAAAGAGGAAGGCCTTTGTTCACTCGTTTCCGGCATAAAGGCTGTAGCCAGGTGCTTTGCCACACGTACCGCATCATTTTTAGTGTTATCAATGACCAGTTCGGTAAGCGAGGGGTAAATAAAAAATACATTATAAATGGAAAGTGCCGTTGCAATTGACAGAAAAATAATTAAAACATTTCTCAATAGTTTGATTTTGAAAATCTGTTTTGCAGATATTAATTTTGGCATTTTTCTTTCCGGTCTTTCACCATTTTATATTGAAGCCAGATGATAAGGAGCTCCAGATAAAAGTCAGTCTTTTTTCAACATCTTTTCAAAATATATCTCTCATATAACAGCACAGTTTGGATTTTTTGCTAATAAGCCACAAAATTTTCAGACATCTTTTTCATAAAATTGAACAAGAGTGATTTGTGCATTCCGAATAATACGGCATTAAAAATTACAATAATATATATTGGAGAGCAAGGCAAACTAATTTTCAGACCGACCTCTCACTACCGGCCCAATCGTTCCCAAAAGAGAAAGGACTCCTGGTAATGAAGAAAATGATTAATAAAATAACAAACTTCTGGTATAAAGAACTTTCAGGTTGGGTAAACGAAATACAAGATAAATGGGAGCAGTAATTTTTATGTGTATAACAAATTTTAAAACCATGCTTACCCTTGTGACCAAACTTATCAAGGATATGAATGTATCCATAAAAGAAGCTAAAAATTTTATTAATAATTTTTAAAAAAATCCAGGAGAACCTGATATGAAGGTGGATGGAAAAGATATGCGGCCGATCTGGTTTGATATGGCATCTGAAACGGTTCAAGTAATAGACCAGAGATTTCTCCCCCACAAATTGATCATAAAAGATTTAAACACAGTGGATGATACTATTCACGCCATAAAAGATATGGTTGTCAGGGGCGCCCCTTTGATCGGTGCAACGGGGGCCCTGGGTGTCTATATCAGTCTTGTGCAGGAAAATAACAAAGGCGCCGACAATGACTATCTTTTGTCTGAATGCAAAAGGCTCAAGGATGCCAGACCCACGGCCATGAATCTTTTCTGGGGGGTTGACCGGGTCCTTTGTGCAGCGTTAAAAACCCGGGATTATGATACAAGAGTAAAGGCTGCTCTTGATGAAGCCCTGGTCATTATAGAGGAAGAGGCTGTCAATTGTGAGAAAATCGGGACCCATGGCATGCCCCTTATTAAAGAAATCTATAAACAAAAAAAAGGAGGGCCCGTCAATATCCTTACCCATTGTAATGCAGGCTGGCTTGCCTGCATTGAATATGGTACGGCCACAGCCCCCATTTATAAGGCTTTTGACAATAATATTGATGTCCATGTCTGGGTGGATGAGACAAGACCCTTAAACCAGGGATCTCGCCTTACTGCTTGGGAGTTGGGAAAACACGGGGTGAACCATACTATCATTACAGACAATGCCGGAGGACATCTCATGCAGCATGGCATGGTGGATATTGTCATTGTGGGGACGGACCGAACCACCAGGGCAGGAGATGTGGCCAATAAAATAGGCACTTATTTAAAAGCCCTTGCAGCCAAAGATAATAATATCCCCTTTTATGTTGCCCTGCCTTCAAGCACCTTTGACTGGAGCATTACAGATGGAATTGCCGATATACCCATAGAAGAAAGGGATCCCGACGAAATCAGGTATGTGCAGGGCCTTTGCCATGGAAAAATTGAAAAAGTGCTGATTCCTCCTGAAACAAGTAATGCTGCCAACCATGCCTTTGATGTGACACCGGCAAAGCTGGTAACAGGTTTTATTACAGAGAGGGGTATTTGCAGGGCAACCCAGGAAGATATCATGTCCCTGTTCCCGGAGAAAAATAATGATAAAGAGTGAAAGTACAAAACCACCTATGCTGACAGATTTAGAAAAGAAAATAATTGCCCTGCTGCAAAGGGATATTCCCGTTGTCAAACGTCCATTCCTTGTAATGGCAGAACAAATTGGCATCACAGAAGATGAATTTTTAAAAGTATTAAAAAATCTTAATGATCAAGGAATAATCAGGCGGTTTGGTGCCACGCTGAAACATCAGAAATCCGGATTTAAGGCCAATGCCATGGTCGCCTGGAAAGTGGATGAAGACCGCGTGGAAAAAACCGGGAATATCATGGCCACCTTTCAGGAGATCACCCATTGTTACAGAAGAAATCCTGCCCCGGGCTGGAAATATAATCTGTATACCATGGTTCATGCGTCTGATGAAGATGAATGTTATGCCATCGTTAAAAAGATTTCTAAAGCTGTGGGAGAAGATGAGTATGAGCTTTTATTCAGCAAAAAAGAGCTTAAAAAAACATCCATGAAGTATTTTGAAGACTGATTCTCCCCATATTCTCTGCATAAACCCCTGGATTCATGATTTTGCAGCCTTTGATTTCTGGGCAAAACCCCTGGGGCTTTTGTCTATTGCCGCCATTCTGCGTGAAAAAGGGTTAACTGTCAGCTTTCTTGACTGCCTTGACCGGTTCCACCCGAAAGAAACCCAAACAGCTAAAGTGCTCTGGGATGGCCGGGGGCCTCTTCGAAAAACGAAAATTCCGCTCCCCTGCGGCCTTGAAAACATTGACAAACAATTTTCCCGCTATGGTATAAAACCCCAATGGTTTGCATCCGATTTAAAACAGATAAGAAAACCAGACCTTATTTTTGTCACCTCTTTGATGACTTACTGGGCCACAGGCGTCAAGGAGACCCTGGAAATGGTCAAAGAAATCTGCCCCCATGTTCCCATTGTTCTCGGAGGAATTTATGCAAGCCTCTGCTTTGAACATGCAAAACAAAATACCCGGGCTGATCTGGTAATAAAAGGCCCGGGAGAGCCTCATTTAAAAAAAATCTTAAAAGAATTTACAGGATTTGAAATAGATGATGCTGATTTGTCAGGAGACCTGGATGCATTTCCTTATCCTGCCCTTGATCTTCAACACAAAATTGCCTATGCCCCTATTTTAACCTCAAGGGGGTGTCCTTTTTCATGCGAATATTGTGCTTCCTCATTTCTTGAACCCGAACTCCGGCAAAGATCACCTGAAAATGTGTTCAAAGAAATAGAGCATTGGCATCAAGGCCATGGTGTTAAAAATTTTGCCTTTTACGATGACGCACTGCTTATAAATGCCAAACAATTTGCATTCCCCTTATTTGAAAAGATAATCGCTTCAAAAATAGACGTCTTTTTTCATACGCCCAATGCTCTCCATATCAAGCCCATTACAGAACAGGCTGCCCAATTGATGTTCAAAGCAGGGTTTAAAACCATCCGGCTGGGCCTTGAAACCGATGATTTTTCAAAAAACCGGAGCCATGATAAAAAAGTTGGGGGAAATGATTTTTATACTGCAGTTGAACATTTAAAAGCTGCCGGATTTACAAAAAACCAGGTAGGCGCATATTTATTATGCGGATTGCCCGGACAAAATATTGATGAACTAGAACGCTCAATACGACTTGTAAAAGATACGGGGATACTACCGGTTCTTGCCTATTATACACCGATTCCCCACACACCCATGTGGGAGACCGCAGTCAAACATTCAAAGTTTGATCTTTTCAAACATCCTGTCTTTACAAATAATACTCTTTTCCCCTGTGTAAATTCGCCCCAGGAGATAGAGCGGATTTCACAATTGAAAAATCTGTAAATTTATTATATAAGTCTTTTGGATTGTCAGATTTTTATTAACATTATGTTAAAGAAATATTAAAGACACCACTATAAAAAGGGAAAAGTTGAACATAACAGGTATAATATTTCAAACCCTTGGCGGTCTTGGCCTATTCATTCTTGGAATGAAAATGATGACAGACGGCCTTCAAGCCACAGCCGGACAAAAAATCAGGCGGATTCTTGAAGCCATCTCCTCCAACAGAGTTATGGGGTGCGCCACAGGTGCCGGTGTTACTGCGATTATTCAATCTTCATCTGCAACAACCGTCATGCTGATCGGGTTTGTGAGTGCCAGCATAATGTCCTTTGAGCAGGCAGTTGGTGTTATCATCGGTGCAAATATAGGAACCACCATTACTGGCCAGATGATTGCATTTAACTTGACAACGTTTGCTCTTCCTGCAATCACGCTGGGCGTTGGTCTGAAATATTTTTCAACAAAAAGAAGTTACAGGTATATCGGTGATATTATTCTGGGGTTTGGCCTGCTTTTTTATGGTATGACCGTCATGAAACTTGGTCTTTCACCCATAAAATCCGATCCCCAGTTTATTGAATTTTTTACAACTTTTAATACAGATAGCATCGGTGGTATTCTTCTTTGTGTATTCATGGGAACAGTGCTGACGGTTGCAGTTCAGTCTTCTTCGGCTACAGTAGGCTTGACAATGACGCTGGCAGCATCAGGACTTTTGACCTATCCAACTGCCCTTGCCCTTGTTCTAGGGGAGAATATCGGTACAACAGTGACGGCTCAATTATCCACCCTGGGCTCACACAATTCAGCAGCCCATAGAACGGCAAACGCACATACTATTTTTAATGTCATGGGAGTCGGTATTATCCTAGTGCTTTTTCCATGGTTTGTTGATATTGTAGAGATCATTACCTTAAAATTAGGTGCCGGCGCAGTTACCCATACCATAAATGGCGAATCTGTCAATGTTGCAAGATATATTGCCAATGGTCATACGCTTTTTAATGTTATTAATGCTATAGTGTTCCTCATCTTTCTTCCCACGCTTGTTAAACTGACAATTTTAGTATCCCCTAAGCCTTCAAAATCAAAAGAAAGATACAAGCTGCCTGAATTTGATTCAGGGTTTATTGATTCTCCCATAGGTGCCCTTGCCAAGGTTAAGGGTGAAATCATAAAGAACATAGAATTTGTCCATCTTAATATAAAGAAGGTATCAACATGTATTGCGATAAGGGACGATGACATCCTAGGGGAAAGAGAGGCCATAGAAGAACATCTGGATGACTGCCAGAAAATCATTATTCAGTATTTGACAACTATTTATCAAGGAGAGGTAAACGAACCCGAAGCCAAAGAAATATCGGAATTGATGCGCATTACCAATAATATAGAAAGATTGGGCGATGCCATGGAAAATGTGTCTAAAATACTTGAAAGAATATATGAAAATAATTTTGAATTCACTGAAACGGCAAAAAATGACCTTTTTCTAATATCAGACCAGGTCAACCAGTTTTTAAGTTTGATTATTGACGAACTTCACCATAAAAAAGAAGGTTTTTACCAGAAAGCACTGGCCAATGAAGATATGATTGACCAGATGCGTGAAGAGATGAGATTCCAGCATATAGAAAGATTAAGACAAGGAGAATGCCAGGTTGATATCGGAGTTTTCTTTATTTCTCTTATTACAAATTATGAAAAAATGGGAGACTGCTGTTTTAACATCGCCACAGGTGTAGACAGAATTATTTAAAATGATAGTATTTGATCTTGAGTGCCTAAATGGCCATACCTTTGAAGGCTGGTTCGAAGACAAGGATGATCTTGAAAAACAACAGGTCCAGGGCATTTTAACATGTCCTGTCTGCGACACCACGTCCGTAGTACAGAAACAACACCTGATTGCCATTAAAAAATCTTCCCATAATACAAGTCAGAACGCTTTGCAGGCAAGACAGGAAGCCATGGCTGAGTTAAGTGAAAAAGTGGCTGAATACGTTGAAAAAAATTTTGAAGATGTGGGGTCTGGTTTCACAAAACAAGCCTTGAAAATGCATTATGGAGCAGAAGAGTACAGAAATATTAAAGGCACCACAACAAAAGAAGAAGATAAAATTCTTGCCAAAGAAGGGGTGCCCGTGTTCAGGGTTCCGGTCACTAAAAATCCCAAAGACGATTTGAATTAAAAGCTAAAAGATTATCTGATGATCAACCTGCGATAATCTTTATATTTACCCGGCGGTTTCTCGGTCCGTCAAATTCACAAAAATAGATACCCTGCCAGGTGCCCAGCACAAGAGCGCCGTTTTCCAGAGGAATGATTTCTGAAGGGCCGAAAAGGCTGACTTTTATGTGTGCAGCAGAATTGCCTTCCATATGTTTGAAATGGTCATCCCATGGAATCACCTTGTTGATGGTGTTTAAGATATCTGCTTCAACAGCAGGATCTGCATTCTCGTTAATGGTGACAGCAGCTGTGGTATGCATGGAAAAGACATGAACAAGGCCATCTTTAATTCCAGATTCTTTTACGACATTTTGAACCTGAGACGTAATATCGATCATCTGGGTTCTTGCCTTTGTTTTGACGTTGATCTGCATGGCCGGTCTCCCTTTTTTTGTAAGCCTAGGTGTTGTAAGCCAGGGTGCACAAAAGGTTTGTACACCCTGGTTAGATACTGCTTGCGTTTATTATTTTAAAAGGTCAAGGGCATTCTTAACGATATTTTCCGGGGAAAATCCATACTCTTTGAGTACTCTTCCGCCAGGAGCTGATGCACCAAATTTATCAATCCCGATAATTTTACCTTCAGGGCCTGTGTATTTTTCCCATCCCATGGAAATGCCGGCCTCGACTGCCATTCTTTTTTTCATACTGGCCGGCAGAATTCTTTCTCTGTAAGGTGCAGGGGCTTTTTCAAACAATTCCCAGGAAGGCATGGATATCACCGTCGCTTTTATGTTATGATCTTTTTTAAGCATCCGGGCAGCTTCAACACAGATATGAACTTCAGACCCCGTGCCGATAAGAATCATATCAGGGTCCAATACCTTTTTAACCGTGTATGCGCCATAATTAAACTCGCCGTCCCGCTGGGATACATCCAGGGTCGGCAGTTTTTGGCGGCTTAATATCAATGCCGTTGGTGAATCAAAAGTTTTTAAAGCCTGTTTCCAGGCAAGGGCGGTTTCATTGGCATCGGCCGGCCTTACAACATTAAGGCCCGGAATGGCCCGCAATGATGCCAGGTGTTCAACTGGCTGGTGGGTAGGTCCGTCTTCTCCCACTGCCACACTGTCATGGGTAAATACATAAATCAGCGGCAGTTTCATCAAAGTGGCCATACGGATGGCCGGGCGCATATAATCGGCAAATACAAGGAAAGTTCCGCCATAGGGTCTAATGCCGGAATGAAGATACATTCCTGACATGATGGCACCCATGGCATGTTCACGAACACCAAACCTGATGTTTCGTCCTTCATAGGCATTTTTTTGAAAGTCAGTTGAATTGTTGATATAGGTTTTGTTTGACGGAGCAAGATCGGCAGAACCCCCCATTAATGTGGGCAGGTTGTCTGCAATGGCATTCAAGACCTGGCCCGAGGCAGACCTTGTGGCAACGGGTCCGTCTTCAGGATTAAATTGAGGAATACTGGCATCCCAGCCTTGGGTCAAAAATCCGCTGATGGCATCAACAAAACTTATAGCAAGTTCCGGGTATTCAATTTTATAAGCGTTAAAAATATCCTGCCAGCTTTGTTCAAAACCTTTGCCATAAGTCAGGGCTTTCCCACAGTTTTCCAGGACCTTTTCCGGCACAAAAAAATCTTTGTCCGCGGCTACACC
>JAHJDU010000586.1 GCA_018812385.1 Pseudomonadota bacterium | reverse complement strand
ATACTATTACTTTTTTTTATTTTTATTGCCCGGGCACTTACTATGAAAGGTGATATCATTTTTTCTTTTTATGACCTTTCCATCACAGTACAAGGACTGAATGAGGGGGGTTTAGTGAGTTTTAAATTCTTTTTAGTAATGTTGACAGGAGTGATTTTTTCTTCCACCACCAAACCGTCTTCTGTAAAAAATGCTGTCCAATGGTTTTTAAAACCTGTGCCTTTTATTCCGGAAAAAAGGGTGGCAATCATGATAAGCCTGGCCTTAAGTTTTATGCCGGTTATCCTGAACCAGGCCAAAGAAATATCAGAGGCTCAGAAGGCACGATGTGGTGATCTTCAAAAAAATCCTGTAAAAAAAATCATTCGTCTTGTTTTACCTTTGTTAAAAAAAACCTTTTTGTCTGCAGACTATCTTGTTCTTGCCATGGAATCAAGATGTTATAGCGATGACAGGACTGACACTGAATTTACACCATCAGGAAAGGAAATTTACTTTCTTGCTGCAAGTGTTCTCCTGTCTTTAAGTCTTGCCTGGTTATAAATTCAAGATTATCTTTCAGTCATCTTTAATATTTCCCATTGATCATCAGATTGTTTTAATGTATAAAATTCGAGTCATAATATATATTCATTACTATTTTGAATGAGATAAATTAATAATATCAGATCCGAGAAGGAGACTATTATGTCAAAAATAGAGGATCAATTACCCGGATCAACCATGTTTGAACTGATGGGAAAGCAATCTGTCCGGGCAACATTCAAGATTTCCCAGAAAGCCATTGATTCCATCGGGCTTGTCGCTATTCACATGGGGATAAAACAAAAATCTCTTTTTGATCATATTATCGAAGACTTAGATGCTTTGGGCAGCCTTGCAAAAACCATTCAGATCAGACAATTTAAAAAAATTCCCAGGAAACAGAAAACCTTTGTATTAAGCCGCAAAACCATTGAATCCCTTGGCGCCATTTCCCAGGCGTATGGAACCCCTCGGGATGCCCTTGTTGAATATTCGATCAAAAAACTTGAATCCATTATCTATGCTGAAAAAGAAAAGCATAAAGAACGAAAACTCCTGCAAAAAGAAATTATTGACCACTTCTACCAGGGAAAAGTGCTCTACAAAAAAGCCATAGAAATTCTGGGCAAAGATGATCCCTTTTGCAGGCGAATTGGAAAAGCAATACTTGACTGCCAGAAAAGAGAAGCAGAGCTATCTGATTTTATTGAGAAAAGCAAAATTTTAGAAAATTTTTAATACTAAGATATGAGATAGACGGTGTGGAAAAAAATTTCATGCCTTAACTCTCAACACCATTAATTAAGGAGAAAACGTTGATTGAAGTTCAAAACCTGACCAAGAATTATAAAGACTTATGTGCTGTCAACAATATCAGCATGATGATCCGAAAAGGTGAAATTTTAGGTCTTCTAGGTCCAAACGGTGCGGGAAAGACAACAATATTAAGAATGTTAACCGGGTATTTCAGGCCAAATTCAGGCACAATAAAAATAAAAGGATTGCAAATGCCCAAAGATGCTATCCGGATAAAATCCCTGATTGGATACCTGCCTGAATCCGCTCCCCTCTACCACAACATGCTGGTCTATGACTACCTTGAATATGTGGCCAAAATAAAAGGGATTGATGACAAGGAAAAGCGGTATGACAGATTCCTTCAATTATCAGATATCTGCGGGCTTTCCTCCATTATGGACAAACCCATTGCCAATCTTTCAAAAGGCTTGAAACAAAGGGTCGGCATTGCCCATGCCATGATGACTGATCCTGAAATTTTAATTCTGGACGAACCGACTTCCGGCCTGGACCCGAACCAGATTGCCGAAATAAGGGATATCATTAAAACCATAGGTAAAGAAAAAACTATTATTTTCTCCACCCATATTTTGAGTGAAGCCGAGGCAACCTGCGATAGAATTGCCATTATTCATAATGGGAAAATGGTTGCCGATGATACAACTGCCAATCTTAAACTTGGGGCTGAGCAAAATTCCATGATCAAACTGTCCCTTAAAGGTGCTTTAAAAGAGGATGCCACCTCACTGTTAAAAAGTATTCATTCCGATCTTGATGTTAAAAATGTTGATCCCGTTGAAAAAGATCTTGTGTCTTTTGAAATCACCAATTCAGATGATGGGTCAAAGGATCATGATTTCAGGACAGACATATACCTTAAAATAAAAGAGACTGACTGGATAATTGTACAACTTATAAAAGAATCCCAGACCCTTGAAAAAATATTCCGGGAATTGACAAGGGAGGAAGCATAAATATCATGAAACAGATAAAAACTATTGCCATTAAAGAATTCAAAGATTATTTCATCTCACCCATTGCCTATATCGTGATATCCTTATTCCTGATTGTAACAGGATGGTTTTTCTTTTCCACTTTTTTATTTTCGGGCTGGCTGATTTAAGAGATTTTTTCTCTCTTTTGCCCATAATTTTTTCATTTATCATTCCAGCCATTACCATGCGGCTTTTTTCCGAAGAAAAAAATGTTGGTTCTTATGAAACCCTTTTAACAATGCCAGTATCTTTTACCGATATTGCTCTGGGTAAATTTTTTGCCGCCACCTTGTTTACCGCTTCCATGCTGGTTCCAACCCTGGCTTATCCGATTTTTATCTCATTTATCGGTGAGGTTGATCCAGGGCCCGTGATAGGAGGATATATAGGGGCGATCTTTCTTGCTGCAGCCTATTGCTCCCTTGGATTGTTTGCCTCGTCTCTGACACGAAATCAGATTATTGCCTTCATCATTGGCTGCGCTCTGTGCTTTACTTTAACCATTCTTGACAAGCTCTTATTTTTCATGCCGTCAAAAATCATATCTGCCGTAGAATACATTGGTGCAAACTCCCACTTCACTAATATTTCCAGAGGCATTATCGATTCCAGGGATATTCTTTACTTTGTGAGTGTGATCTTTATTTTCATTTTTTCAACCTATATTGTCATGCATGAGAAAAACTAAGGAGTAACAATGGGTAACTTTTCAATAAAAGAAAAATATTTTAAATTCATTTTATATCTTGTAATCATTGGTTTGGTAAATATTGTCGGGATTACCCTGTTTTTCAGGGCAGACCTGACAAGGGATAAAATCTATTCTTTATCACAGGCAAGCCAGGATGTTGTGGAAACCCTGTCAGAACCCTTGAGCATAAAAGTATTTTTCTCAAAGGATCTTCCGGCACCCCATAACAATACAGAACGATATCTAAGAGACCTTTTAGAAGAATACGCGGCAAGGGGCAAAAAATATTTTAATTATACCTTTTATAATGTAACACAGGAAGAAGGCGCTCTGGCGCAAAAGTCTGATGAAAACCGGGATATGGCAAAAGATTACGGCATACAACCCGTCCAGATCAGAATCATGGAAAACGATGAGGTCAAATTTAAAAATGCCTATATGGGGCTGGTCATTCTCCACGGGGATCTGATGGAAAAAATTGAAGCCATCACCTCGACAAATGGTCTTGAATACAAGCTGACAACCGCAATCCAGAAGATGAACAGCAAAGTGAGCGCATTGTTAAGACTTAAGGAAAAAGTAAATATCACCATGTATTTATCCTCTTCCCTTAACACCATCGCCCCCCTGATTGGCCTTGATCAACTTCCAATGCTGGGAAAAGCAGTCACTGATACCATTGAAAACCTCAATAGCAAAAGCCTTGGCATTCTCGACTTCAAGCATATAGATATTTCCGATAAAAACAAGCTTGATGCCCTTGGTAAAAAACACGATTTAATGGCACTTTCCTGGCCTGCCATACCAGAAAAAAACATTTTGCCAGGAATAGGCGCCGCTGGTCTTGTCATTGAATTTAAAGACAAAACAACGACACTACCCTTGATCTCTGCCATGGAACTTCCCATCATTGGTACCACCTACCAAATGGCAGATCCCGGTGCTTTGGAAGAAGAACTCAACGCTATTGTGGAAAAACTCATCGGTATTAATAAGGATATCGGGTTTCTCTCAGGTCACGGCACCCATTCCCTTATGCCGGACAGAATGGCCATGATGCAGGGAAGACCGGGTGGTGGCCTGCAGGCATTTAACGCGCTTGTATCTTCCCGGTATTCCATCAAACCCATTGATTTAAAAGATGGCGCCATTCCCGATGGGTTAAACTGTCTGATAATTGCAAGACCCACCCAAAAATTCTCAGATTATGAATTATTCCAGATAGACCAGGCCTTGATGAAGGGAACAAACCTTGCTTTTTTCTCGGATTCATTTAATGAAATCATGCCGCAGCAAGGCCAAATGGGCATGCCTCCAGGATATGAACCCATTGATACGGGCCTTGAAAAACTATTAACCCATTATGGTATAAACATAAAAAAGGCCTATGTTTTAGACAAAGAATCCTATAAGCATCAGGCACCTCAAAATATGGGCGGCGGTGAACAAAACATTTATTTTGCCCCCATGTTAAAAGAAAAATCCATCAACAACACACCTGGGTTCATGGATAATATTAAGGGACTCATTGCCTTGCAGATTTCTCCCCTTGAGCTGGTGCATGAAAATATTGATAAAGACAAAGTCATGGCAACAAAACTTTTATCTTCATCTGATGAATCCTGGCTCATGGAAGGAATGATTAATTTAAACCCAATGTTTATCACCCCGCCCGAATCAAAAGATGAAATGAAATCCTATGATCTTGCCTATCTCCTTGAAGGGACCTTCACAAGTTTTTTTAAAGGCAAAACCATTCCTGAAAAAGAGTTGGGAGAAAAAGATATTAAAGAAGATGATGGCAAAAACCAGGATGAAAAGAATCAGCTTGAAAAGAATCAGCTTAAAGGTTTTACTGCCAGGAATACATTTTTAGAAACATCCAAACCTGCCAAATTGTTTGTTCTTCCGTGCTCCCAGATGCTTGAAGATAATATGCTGGATCCGGAAGGCCGAACAACCAATGCCACTTTTATTTTAAACATCATTGACCATCTAAATGGTGATGATAAAATCGCCCAATTAAGAAGCAAACAACAGACATTAAATCCCATTGCCCAGACCACACCGTTTGGCAGAGGGATCATAAAAACATTTAATATTATTGCGCTGCCCATTCTGGTTATCCTGTTCGGGCTTGGTGTCCTTGCCAGAAGAACATCCCGAAAAAAGAAAATCGCCAACCGTTTTAAAGCATAAGGGGAATGAATTTATGAAAAAAGAATACCTGATACTGGTCGCTCTAATTCTAATATTGGGGGCATACCTTTTGTTTCATAAAGAAAACAAGAACAATTATGTGCTGCCAAAAATTGCAAAAATCGAAATCACCAAAATCACAGGATTGGTTATAGCCAAAAAACAAAACCCGATAGAATTTACTAAAAAAGAAGGGACTTGGGTAGTGACTGACAAAGAATATCCTGCAGATTCATCATCTGTTGAAAACATGCTGGATACCTTAAATACTTTGAAATTGTCTGCCCTGGTGTCTGAAAAAGAGGATTTAAAACGATATGAGCTGGATGATGAAAACGCAATCCAGGTTAAGGCAATTAACGGGCAAAAGATAGTTTTTGAATTTACAATAGGCAAAACAGCGCCAAGTTTTAATCATACCTTTGTAAGGTTGGTATCTGATAAAAATATCTATCATGCCAATGGCAGTTTCAGGTCCAATTTTGATAAAACCCTTGAAGATTTCAGGGATAAAAAAGTCTTGGAGTTCAAGGAAGATTCCATAAATCAGATTTTCATTGAAAAAGATGGGATATCCAAAACAATTATTTCAAAAGAGGAAAAAAAGGACAAAGAAGAGGCTTCCATCACCTGGACGTCTGATGATGGAATATCTGTTGACAAAGAAATGGTATCAAACCTGCTGTCTGCTGTTTCATTTCTAAAATGTGAAAAATATTTGAGCGACAACACCAAAAATAAACTTGAAAAAGAAAAACCATTATGTAAGATACGTCTTAAAAGTAAAGATGACATGGATTTAACGCTTTTTAAAATAGACACACAAGACAATTTAATCGGAATTTCTTCAATGAATGAGCATGCATTTGAGCTAAGTCAATTCAATGGCAAAGAAATTGTATCAAATATTGAAACCCTTCTTGGCATAACAAAGGAAGAAAAAAGCACCAATTGAACCCCTTTTTAAAAATAGCATATCAGCCTTATAAATGGATTATTGTCGTTCCTTTTATTTTCATTATTACCATGGTCATAGGGTTGATATGCATTTTTACGGGACTTTTATTGAAACAGGACGCAGTTAATATTCTTGCCGTCTTATGGTCGAAACTCTGCTGTGCCATTGCTCCCGTGAATGTTGTCATCAAGGGCCAAAAAAACTACAGCAAGAACAAATCCTATGTGATTGTAGCAAACCACCAGAGCATGGCAGACATCCCTGTGCTTCACGGTCATCTTGGTTTGAATATTAAATGGATAATGAAACAAGAATTGAAGAAGATCCCCATTTTCGGATATGCAGCCCATCAGTTAGGCTGTATCTATGTTGACCGATCCAATCATGATGCTGCCATGAAATCAATTGGAGAAGCTAAAAAAAGATTGTCCAAAAAAGGTTGTGTTCTCTTTTTTGCAGAAGGGACAAGAAGCCGGGATGGAAAAGTAATGCCCTTTAAGAAAGGTGCATTCAGATTTGCCCGGGAGATAGATCTGCCTATATTGCCGGTAACAATTAAAAATTCCTTTCAAATTCTTCCTTCCGATACCCTTGATCTTACCCCCGGTACGATCCAAATCATTGTCCATCCCCCGGTTCATATTTTAGATCACCACATGGACCACCTTGACAAGGTTATAGAATCCACCCGCCAGACAATTTCCAACGCACTTTAAAAAACAACTCCACTTTTCTCCATTTTTTTAACCCACCTCTAAAATCTATATATTAATTGGTATATCTAAATATTTTTTGCAAAAAGTGGTTTTTTTTCTTGACTTAACCTTTATTTTGCATATAAATGTGTATCAAGGTGGTGGAAAGTGGATAAGTTAAACTATTTAACTAAGGCTTAAATAAGTGTTTCGATCAAGCTCCTTTCATACAATTGATGCCAAAGGCAGGGTTATTATCCCATCAAGGTTCAAGAATATCTTGAAGGCGGATAAAGTCTATGGGGTCATGGTCTCAAACAAAGACGATTGTCTATACGCTTATACTTTTAGTGAATGGGAAAAAGTTGAAACCAAAATTTTGTCTGCAAAAACAAATGCCATGGGAGAGTTTAGAAGATTTTTCCTTGGCAACTCCTGTGAATGCATGTGTGACAGACAGGACAGGATACTGATCCCTAAAAGTTTAAGAGAATATGCAAATCTTGAAAAAGATATTGTTCTTGTGGGCAACCTGGATCGTTTCGAGATCTGGGCCCGGGATCAATGGGACACGATCAACAAAAAAATGGAGCAAAAACTTAAAAAAGAAGAAGTAAGAGAGGAAATCGCTTCTTTAGGGTTGTAAGCAATGGGATTTGAGCATACGTCTGTAATGTCTCAAGAGGTGCATGAGCACCAGAACCTTAAACCCGGAAACATCAGTGTGGATTGTACTCTGGGTGGAGCTGGTCACGCACTTGCAACCATCAAGGCCATTCTTCCTGACGGGTTGCTCATCGGCATTGACCAGGATCTGGATGCCATTGACCATGCTAAAAAAACTTTACAGCCGTTTAAAGAAAATGTGCGATTGTTCCACAACAATTTTTCCGATCTTCCAGAGATTCTGAACGCGAACGGAATAAAAGGGGTAAACTCCATACTCCTTGACTTAGGCTTTTCACTCAACCAATTGAAAAACGGCAACCGAGGATTTAGTTTTAACAAGAATGAACCATTGGATATGCGAATGGATATTCGAAACGATCTGACAGCCTTTAAAATTATCAATTCATTCCAGGAGGATGAGCTGATAAATATTTTCTTTAAATTCGGTGAAGAAAAATTCTCACGACGGATTGCAAAAAGGATAGTGGAAACAAGAAATGATTCACCCATTAATACAAGCTCTGAACTTGCACAAATTATTACAAAAGCTATCCCTGCAAAATTTGTATATGCTCAACGCATTCATCCGGCAACAAGAGTCTTTCAAGCGTTAAGAATTGCTGTAAACAGGGAACTTGAACGACTTGAAACCTTTATGGAAATCGTGCCTTCCCTTCTTTTAAAAGGAGGGCGGCTTTGTGTTATTTCTTTTCATTCCCTTGAAGACCGAATCGTGAAACAGGCCTTACGCAAATTTGAAGGCGGGTGTACCTGTCCAAAAACTCTGCCGATCTGTTTGTGCGGGTTTGTCACCCAGATGAAATCAATTTTCAGAAAACCATTGGTTCCCACAAAAGAAGAAATAGCACTCAACCCCATGGCAAGAAGCTCAAAATTAAGGGTGGCTCAAAAAGTTTAGCCTATGACGATTAAAAATGACATATCCCCAAAAAAAGCACAGCCACAAGAAATAGGATTCCTCTGGCTTGTCATAATCTGCCTGATTTTTTGTGAACTTCTGGTTTATACCTGGATCAGGACTGAATCCACCCAGACCATTTTAAGGGTGTCAAAAACACAGGTTGCCCATATAAAAAAAACCTCTTATAACAAGGCTCTGTCCCTTGAAAGGGATCGCCTGAAATCAGATGACCGGATTACCCGCATTGCAAAAACCCAGTTGAATCTTTCCACAGATACATTGGAGCAAACCATTTATCTTTCAGGGGAAGAAAGTTAATGTCAAAAAATTTTAACATCAGGATAAAACAAAGAATCATTGTCGTTCAGATTTTGATTGTCGTATCAATCTTTCTTCTGGGTGCCAAATCCTTTGACATTCAAATTTTCAAAGCCAAAGAACTGGCCGAAAAAGCTGAAAACGGGTATTCCAGATATATCACTATAAAAGGGGAAAGAGGGCAGATTTTTGATAGAAATATGAACGAACTTGCCACCAGCAGTGATGCCATATCCATCACTGCCAATCCTTCAAATATAAAAGATCCCGGGTCTGCTGCTAAAAAACTTTCCAAAATACTGGGGATTAACCGGGAAAAACTTCAAGACACACTTTCATCACAGCGCATGTTTGCTTTTGTGGCCAAAAGTATTTCTCCGAATCAGGCTGAACAAATCAGGGAATTGAATCTGGAGGGTATTTATTTTGAAAATGATTCTAAAAGATTTTACCCCAACAGAAATCTTTCAGCACAAGTCATCGGATTTACCGGCACAGATAATTCAGGTCTTGAAGGCCTTGAGTATAAGTACAATTCTGTTCTGGAAGGAAGTTCCTTAAAAATAAGGGTTAAAAAAGATGGGAATGGAGGGATACTTGAGCTTGACAAGGAAAAAAGAGCTGAACTGAAAGGAAAGTCCATTGTACTGACCCTGGACAAAAAAATTCAATTTTTAAGTGAGCAAATACTTGAAAAAACCGTAGAGGCCCATCAGGCAAAATCAGGGATGGCCCTGGTGATGAGACCACAAACCGGAGAATTGCTTTCCATTGCTCATTTTCCTCAATTCAATCCAAACAATTTCAAAAGATATAACAATATCGCCTTCAGAAACCGTGCCGTCACAGATGCATTTGAGCCTGGATCTGCCATGAAGGTCTTTACCGCAGCAGCAGCACTGGAAAATGGGTTTGAGCCCAAATCCATCTTTTTTTGTGAAAACGGCACCTATAAAATTGGAACATTTACCATTCATGACACCCATCCCTATAATTGGCTTTCCATAAATCAGATCATCAAATTTTCAAGCAATATTGGAGTCACAAAAATTGGGGAAACAATTGGGGATAAGGCCTTGCACAATTATCTGACTGCCTTTGGGTTTGGAAATAAAACCCAGATTGAGTGCCCCGGAGAAACATCCGGCAGCCTGAGTCCCTATCAAAAATGGTCTAAAATTGATGCCGGCGCCATCTCTTTTGGGCAAGGCGTTTCTGTTTCTGCCATACAACTTATCAGTGGTATCAGCGCAATTGCAAATAATGGCGTTCTTATGAAGCCCATGTTGATAAAAAAAATCATTTCCAGCAACGGGGAAGACTTAGAAGTATATCATCCGGAAAAAATCCGGCAGGCCATATCCTCAAAAAGTGCCCGGCAAGTTAAAAGGATGATGCGTCTCGCAGTAGAAAACGAAGGCACGGGTAAAAAAGCAGCAATGACTGGATATACCGTTTGTGGAAAAACAGGAACCGCTCAAAAAGCCCTGGAAAACGAAAAAGGCTATTCAAAAGACAACTATATCTCAATTTTTGCCGGATTTGCACCAGAGAACAATCCTGAACTTGCAATTCTTGTGGCCATTGATGAACCCAGAAAACAATATTATGGCGGAGATGTGGCAGCGCCTGCTTTTAAAACAATCATGACTGAATCATTTAATTATTTAAATATACCCCCTGAAAACAATAAACATATGGTTGTCTTATTATCGCCCGGAGGAAAAAATTGAAGCTGTCTGATCTAATCAAAGATTGTTCAAAATCAGGGATAACCCATGATCCTGACATTTCCTCTATTGCTTCAAACTCCAGGAATATCCAGCCGGGGGGCCTGTTCATTGCTGTTAAAGGATTTATAGTTGACGGACACGATTATATTGACCAGGCCTTTGAAAACGGGGCCATAGCCGTTATTGCCCAAACCAATCCGAAAAATCTGGAAAATGTCATTCTGGTTGAAAACTCAAGACTTTCCATGGCCTCCATCGCAGCCAATTTTTATGGAAATCCATCAAAGGATATGACCCTTGTCGGCATCACGGGAACCAATGGAAAAACTACAACCACATGGCTGCTTGAAAGTATTTTTAAAAACTGCGGATTTTCAACGGGTGTCATTGGAACTATTAACATCCGGTATAACAATCAGGTTTTTGACAATCCCGTAACCACACCTGATTCCATTGATCTTCAAAAAACCCTTTATAAAATGAAAAACTCAGGTGTGACCCATGTTATCATGGAAGTCTCTTCCCATGGACTTGACCTCAACAGGGTGGATTATTGCCAATTTGATCTGGGGGTATTTACAAACCTTTCCCAGGATCACCTGGATTATCACAAAGGAATGGCAGAGTACTTTAATTGTAAAAAAAGGTTTTTTACCCAGTGTCTCAGGTCAAGCAAGAAAAAAAATCCCATAGCCGTTCTGAATATTGATGACCCAAAAGGGAAAATCCTTTTAAAGTCACTGAAATATAAAACCATTGCTGTCAGCACGAAAAAGAAAACAGATATTTTTTCACAGGATATCACAGATGATATTCACGGGTTGTCAGGGACCATTTGCCTGTCCCATACCTCATTTCATTTAACATCACCATTGACGGGCTCCTTTAATTTAGAAAACATCCTGTGCGCCGCAGGCGCTGCCCATGCCCTGGATATCCCTGCTGATCAAATTAAAAAAGGAATTGAAGACTGCGTAACCATTCCAGGTCGTCTTGAAAAAATTGACAACCCCATTGACCGGTTCTTGTTTGTTGATTATGCCCATACACCTGGTGCCCTTGAATCCATTTTAATGACGTTAAAACAAAGAGCCCCCAAAAGAATCATCATAGTTTTTGGATGCGGTGGGGACAGGGATCGGTCAAAACGGCCGTTAATGGGGCAGGTAGCATGCAGACACAGCCATATTGCAATTATAAGCTCTGATAACCCCAGAACCGAACAGCCGGATTCCATTATAAATGATATTCTTAAAGGGATAGATGGATTTCACAAACTTTCTGAAAATGATCTTTTGTTACATCCTTTTAAAAAAGGTTATCTGGTTGAAAGTGACCGGAGAAAAGCCCTGAAAAAAGCTGTATTTATTTCAAAGCCCGGGGACATCATTATCGCTGCGGGCAAAGGCCATGAAACTTATCAGATTACCAATACAGGAACCATTCACTTTGATGATAAGGAAGAATTTACAAAAGCTGCGCAAAAATTTGCAAACCAGTTCAAACCCATCCCATGGAAAACCAATGATCTATCAAAGGCTTTGAATACAGAACCTGTTTTTTCAACAATTAAAAAAGATTATACTTTTACCGGAATCTCAACAGACTCACGGGCAATTTTAGAAACCCAAATTTTCATCGCCCTTAAAGGAGAAAACTTTGACGGTCACGACTTTATTAAACCCCTTATGGAAAAAGGGATAAAAGGGTTTAT
>JAHJDU010000585.1 GCA_018812385.1 Pseudomonadota bacterium | reverse complement strand
GCCTGTCATGTTTGACCATGTGTCCCTATGACGCAATTACCTATAACAGGGGAAAAAGAATCTGTGAGGTCAATGGAATCCTGTGCAAAGGGTGTGGGAATTGTGCTGCCACCTGTCCTTCCCACAGTGCAGAGCTTAGAGGGTTTGACTCAGGACAGATTCTGGCTCAGATCGGGGCGGCCTGACCCCCTGGGACAACTATAAATTGGAACAACTATAAATTAGAACCATTATGAAACCGTTTACATTTATATAAGGAAAGAAGTCAATGGACCACAAGAATTTTGAACCCCATATCATCTGTTTTCTGTGTACCTGGTGAGCGTATGCCGCTGCTGACCTGGCTGGGGTCAGTCGTATGCAGTACCCCTCCAATATCCGTATTGTCAGGGTCATGTGTTCCGGAAGCGTGTCTCCACATCATGTGTTACGTTCCTTTCAACAAGGAGTTGACGGTGTTTTTGTGGGTGGCTGACATTTAGGTGAATGCAATTACCTGTATGGTAATTATTCTGCTGAAAAACGGGTAACACTTCTTTCCCAGATGCTGGATTTCTGTGGTGTTGAAAAAGAACGGCTTCGGGCAAGCTGGGTATCCTCGGCCGAGGCCCCTGAGTTTATTGATGAAATCAACGATTTTATTGGTGTTCTGAAAAAGCTTGGGCCCTCACCATTGAAAAAAGAACTTAGTCAAATAGTTGCTTAGCATGAAGGTGTTTTTATGATTGATAGAGTAAAACAAAAAATAAACGAACTTCTTTCAGCCGGGTCTGTAAAAGGGGTTATTGCCCTGGCCCATGCCAATGGTCATGTGACCCCTTGTCTGTTCCAGAAAGGGGCTGACCTTGAAAAACTCAGCCTTGGTGACGGACAAACATCCGGGGATGCCAGATATCCTTTGAACAAAGTTTTGATCACCATTGCAAGACAATATCCAGATGACATATTTGGTGTCCTGGTGCGCGGGTGTGATGAAAGAGGGCTTTATACCCTTTACCGACTGAATCAGCTTGAAGCGGACAAGGTTGTTCCCATCGGGATATCCTGCCCTCAATCCCTTGCCCTTGAGTGTGAATGCAAGAAACCCTATCCTGATGAAATGGTGGCAGGAGAAAAATCAGAAGGCGTTTTGCAGAAACATTTACAGGATGTTGAAAACATGGATCTTTCAGAACGATTTTCCTTCTGGAAGGATCAGTTTTTAAAATGTGTCAAGTGCTACGGATGCAGGGATATCTGTCCCATGTGTTTCTGCAGGGAATGCACCCTTGAATGCGAGGATCTGATATCAAAAGGCAGTCTCCCCGTTGATATCCCGATATTCCACCTGACCAGGGCCATGCATATGGCAGACCGGTGTATTGATTGCGGGCTGTGTGATGAAGCCTGTCCTTCAGATATTCCCTTAAGGCTTTTATACAAAAAAACAGCCGGGATTATGAATACTGAATTCGGATACACATCCGGGATTAATAAAAATGAAAAATCACCTTTAAACATAATGGCACCTGCGCCTGAAAAGTAAAAAGGTACCATAAAGAGGAAAGAAAATGGAATACAGGAATACACTTACAACCTGCACCTATTGCGGATGTGGATGCAATCTTTTTCTTGAGTCCCTTGACGGCAGGCTGACGGGCACAATCCCCTGCAAGACCTTTCCGGTAAATGAAGGCAAGCTCTGCATCAAGGGATGGAACGGTCATCAGTTTGTTCAATCCGAAAAAAGATTGAAAAAACCATTGATGAGGACGAGAAAAAACGGGGAACTCACAGAGGTTTCCTGGGATGAAGCCCTTGATTTTGCCGCATCAAAACTCAAAGAGATAAAACAAGCCAATGGTCCGGATTCAGTGGGATTTTTTACCTCTGCCAAAGTGACCAACGAGGAAAATTATCTTATGCAGAAATTTGCAAGAGCAGGCATGGGGACAAACAATATTGATCATTGCGCAAGGCTGTGACATTCCTCTACTGTGGCAGGTCTTGCCGCATCTTTTGGCAGTGGTGCAATGACAAATTCAACGGATGAACTTGAAGAATCGGATGCCATTTTCATTATCGGGTCCAACACAACAACTTCCCATCCCCTGGTGGCCACACGTATTTTCAGGGCCATTGAAAAAGGGGCAAAAGTGCTTGTGGCAGATCCCCGGAAAAATCAGATTGCCGGTCTTGCCCATCTGTATGTCCGTCATAAACCCGGAACGGATGTGGCCCTGCTCAACGGGATAATGAAAGTGATTCTTGATCAAGGACTTGAAGACAAGGCATTTATTGAAAAGAACACAGAGGATTTTAACGCATTTAAAACACTGATGGATACGGTCAGTATTGAAGAAGTTTCACAAATTACGGGCGTATCCCTGGAAGATATCAAAGCCCTTGCTGAAGTATACGGCAAAGCAAAAAGAGCCTCTATTGTTTACTGCATGGGAATTACCCAGCATACCAACGGGGTCAATAATGTGAAATCTCTTGCCAATTTATCCATGCTGACGGGGAATATCGGAAGGGTCGGAACCGGGGTGAATCCGCTCAGGGGCCAGAATAATGTGCAGGGTGCCTGCGACATGGGCGGTCTTCCCAATGTTTACACAGACTACCAGCCAGTAACCCTTGGACCTGCCAACAAAAAATTTGCTGAGGCCTGGGGAAAGGATGAACTACCATCCAAAATAGGCCTGACCATCCCTGAGATGATGCATGGTATTGAAAAGGATGAGGTTAAAGCGCTCTGGATAATGGGTGAAAACCCTGTGGTGTCGGACCCGGATGCAAATAATGTGGTAAAAGCCCTTGAAAGCCTCGAACTCCTCATTGTCCAGGATATTTTTCTCACACCCACGGCTAAGCTTGCCCATGTGGTGCTGCCAGGGGTTTCCTTTGCAGAAAAGGACGGCACCTTTGTCAATACGGAAAGACGGGTGTCACGTGTGAGAAAGGCTATTGATCCTGTTGGCGACTCACGACAGGACTGGCAGATCATTATGGATATCTCCAACCGTGTAGGGTTTGAAATGGACTATGATTCTCCTGAAGCCATATTCAAAGAAATTGCAGGTCTTACCCCTTCTTACGCCGGGATTACCTATGAACGTCTTGAAGGCCAGGGAATTCAATGGCCCTGTCCGTCCCCTGAACATCCGGGAACACCTTTCCTTCACAAGGATGGAAAATTCACCCGGGGAAAGGGGCTTTTCCACGCCATTGAATATAAACCGCCGGCAGAAGTGGTGGATGATGAATATCCTTTCTGGATGACCACAGGACGTTTATATGCTCATTATCATACGGGTACCATGACCAGAAATTCCAAGTCTCTTGACAAAGAAGTGCCTGAAGGATTTCTTGAAATTCATCCTGAGGATGCCAAGGCACTTGATATCAGTGACGGCCATAAAATCAAAATGGCTTCCAGAAGAGGAGAAATTGAAACACGGATTACAATCACAGACCGGGTGGAAAAGGGCGTGGTCTTTATGCCTTTCCATTTTGAAGAGGCCAGGGTCAATAAGCTGACCAATCCGGCATATGACCCCATTGCCAAAATTCCGGAACTCAAGGTTTGTGCTGTAAAACTTGAAAAAGTTTAACAATTTTCATCAAGAGGTTTGACAATAGGAATATGAAAATTTGAGTACAGGAAATAATACGAAATTCTATCAAGCGCTTCGGTGTCAAACTGAGGAAGGCCCAACCAGTTCTCCTGACCAGACTCTTGACCAGACAATTAACCTGGACCAGACAATTGATCTAGAATTGATCGGAGAGGAACCCTTTTTAATCCGTATTGATGACAAGCCTTATTCAGTAGTGATGAGAACCCCCGGAGAAGAGGTGTTTCATGCGGCCGGATTCTGTCTGGGGGAAGGAATTGCAGACTCTGCCGATGATTTCAAAACCATTGGATATGATAAAGATTCTGACCCCAATATTATTGATATCTGGCTCAAACCCGAACGTAGTAAAAAGATTCCCCATCTTCTTGAAAGACGGGGCTTTGTCAGCCAGACCAGTTGCGGTATCTGCGGCAAGGAGATGATGAAGGAACTCAACCAGATATTAACACCGGCAGAAAGCGGTTTTGAGGTTGAAATGAATAAGGTTTTTGATTGCATTGGTAAACTTTCCAAAAATCAGAAATACTATCAGAGAACCCGTGGCTCACACGCTGCAATCATATTTGACGACCAGCTTCAAGCGATCTCTTTTGCTGAAGATGTGGGCCGGCATAATGCCCTTGACAAGGCAATAGGCAAACTATTTATGGATGGGACCCTGTCCTGCGCCAGAATCCTGGTTCTATCTTCAAGAATCAGTTATGAACTTGTTCAAAAAGCTGCCAGGGCGCATCTGCCGGTGATAATCAGTAACTCAAGACCCACAGCCCTTGCCGCTGAAATGGGGCAGGCCCTTAACATGACGCTTGCCTTTCCTGCTGAAAAAAATGAATTAATAATAGTTTGCGGTGAAAACCGCATCAAGAGAAGATAAAATCAAGGTAACAATTTACACAAAAAAAGATCAAAACAAAAAAACTGATAAATATAAAAAACCAATAAACAGGAGGATAATTTGAAAATTCTCACAACCGCAAAAAAAGTAGTAGATGTGGAATTGACCATCCACGTGGAGAACGGCGCCATTGTCAAAGACGGGTTGCAATATGTTATTAATGCCTGGGATGAAAATGCAGTGGAAGCCACGGTCCAGTTAAAGGAAAAGAATGGGGCTGAGACAACCCTGGTGAGCATGGGCAGCGGTGATAACACGGATATGATCCGCAAATGCTATGCCATGGGAATTGACAACGCTATTCATATTGATGATCCTGCCTTGGAAAAGGCAGATTCATTTGTCTTTGCCAAAGTGCTGCAAAAGGTTTATGAGGCTGGCGAATATGATCTGGTCATCACCGGGAAACAGGCCCAGGATACAGACAGCGGCCAGACCGGGATTATATTGGCAGAGATTTTGGGAATAGCATGTGTCAGCAACGTGATTGCCATAGACGTAATAGATGACGGCAAGATTAAAGTTTCCCGGCTGGGTGATCTTGGAACTGAAATTGTAGAAGTGACCCTGCCCGCTGTAATAACGGTGAGTGACAGTATTAATGAACCCCGGCTGCCGGCCATGCGCGGTATCATGATGGCAAAGAAAAAGAAAATCCAGGTCATGGATCTGGCAGGCCTGGGAACTTCCTATGACGAAGTCGGCGGCGGCTCTCTAAAATCAGAAGTTATAGAGTTTATGGAATCGGAAAAACGACAGGGCGGGCAGAAATTTGAAGGTGATGCAGCAGAAATAACAGCCAAAGTCGTTAGTCTTCTGGCCAATGAAGCAAAGGTGTTTTAACGAAATTTAAAACTAACCGGATTTATATCCGATTTCATATAAGGAAAATAATATTATGGCTAAAGTACTTGTAATAGCAGATATCAAACAAGGCGAACTAAAAGGCAGCACGGCTGAACTTTTATCAAAAGCCAAAGCCATTGGCGCAGAGACGGCTGTCGTGGCGATTGGATCCAATATCGAATCATTGGCAAAAGATCTGGCAAATGCCGGATCAGATACCCAGTATATAGCAGATGATGCAAGTCTTGAACTTTTTTCAGCAGGGCCTTATGCATCATGTGTCGTGGACGCAGCCAAGCAATCCAATGCCAACCTGATCTGGTTTGGTTTTTCTGAAGGCGGCAAGGCCATGGCACCGAGAGTAGCAGCCCAGCTGGAAGCCGCATGCGCCACAGAAATTATAGACATTGTGCTGGAGGCAGATCAAATTACGGTCACGCGACCTGCCATTGCAAATAAGGTAATGCAAAAAGTCAAAATCAATACTGAACGACTTGTAGCCGTTATCAGAGCGGGTGCATTTGAGGCGGCAGCAGGCCTTTCAGGAACCGAAAATGTGGTTAAACTTACTGCCCCGGCACCTGATTTAAAGGCTGTGATCAAAGAACTGGTTTCAGATGCCAGCGGAGAAATCGATCTTGCTGATGCCGACATCGTTGTATCTGTTGGCCGTGGCGCCAAGGATCAGGCCGGTATTGATCTTGTAAAAGATCTGGCCCATGATCTTGCCGCAGGATTTGGTTCTTCCCGCGCCATGGTAGATGGTGGTTTTATGGCGCATAATAAGCAAGTCGGTCAGACAGGTAAAATTGTAGCCCCTACCCTTTATATGGCAATCGGTATCTCAGGAGCCATTCAGCACCTTGCGGGAATGAACGGCTCAAAAACGATTCTGGCCGTTAATAAAGACCCTGAAGCACCTATTTTTAATGCGGCTGACTATGGTATTGTCGGAGACCTTTTTGAGGTGGTTCCGATTCTTAAAGAAGAGATAAAAAAAATTAGAGGTTAGTTATGAGTCCCCTTTTCATGTCAATACTCCTCATTGTCGGGCTGGCAATTTTCAGCCGCACAATGGTTCAAAAAATCCAATTACTGATGGCTCTTGAGCCCACTGACCGGGGCAATCATATCATGGACCGGATCAGGAATGTTGTGATTATCGCACTGGGTCAAAAGCGCCTGGTGGGAAGAAAAAAAGAGTGGGCATCAGGTATCATGCACGCTTTTATCTTCTGGGGATTCTGCATCCTTTTAATCCGCAGTCTGAATTTATATGGAGAAGGATTTGTAAAAGGATTTCAGCTGCCTTTATTTGGAGACGGGTCCATACTTGGGTATCTTTATATTGCCTTAAAAGACATAATGGAAGGCATTGTTTTATTGATGGCTGTTTATGCCATCTTTCGTAGGGCCGTTCTTAAGCCGGAACGGCTGCACAATACCTGGGAAGCATATTTTGTCCTAGGCATGATCGGAGTTTTGATGATTTCCGATCTCTTGCTGGATGGTGCCCGGTATAACTTAATTATGCTGCATAATAACCCTGAGCAGCTTCATTTTTTTAATAATCCACTATATGGTTCCGAGTTTCACTGGACCCCTGTTTCCGTGGGAGCAGCGTCTCTGGTATCCTGGATGGGTGCCGATGCCCTGGGCTATCTATTGACCACTATGTTCTGGCTGCATATCATAACCCAGTTGACCTTTCTTAATTTTCTGCCCCTTGGAAAACACTTCCATGTCATAACGGCTTTACCCAATGTGTTTTTAAAATCCCTGGGATATCCCCATGAAAAGACTAAACTTCTGGATCTGGAAGATGAATCCGTGTGGGAAGATGAATCATTAGGGATTAATCATATCCACCAGCTCAATTGGAAACAGGGACTGGATCTTTACACCTGTACTGAGTGCGGCCGATGTAAAGAAGTATGTCCTGCTCACACCACGGACAAGCCTTTAAACCTGCATGATTTCAATGACAGCCTGAAATTTGAGCTCCTTGATAATGCAGCCAATATTATTAAAAGAGCAAAATTGGCTGCCTTCATCAAAAAGGACGGTGACCCTGAAAAAAATGAAGAAATCAAAGCCCAAATATTAGAACAAATGGCTGAACTCAACAGCAAAAAACCGCTTATTGGCGAGGTGATCTCCGAAGACACTCTCTGGGCCTGTACCACCTGCCGGGCTTGTGAAGAAGTCTGTCCTGTGACCATTGAACAGGTTCCCCGCATAATTGCCATGAGACAGGGGCAGACATTGATGGCAGGAGTCTACCCCCAGGAATTGAATGTGGCATTTAAAGGTCTTGAGCGCAACGGCAATCCCTGGGGCATCGGGTATGACAAACGCGCTGACTGGGCAGACGGCCTGGACGTTAAAATCATGGCAAAAGACTCAGATGTCGACTATTTGCTCTGGGTAGGCTGTGCAGGATCTTTTGATGATCGAAGCAAAAAAGTATCCAAAAGTCTGGTCAAAATCCTGCAGAAAGCCAATATCAGCTTTGCCATCCTGGGTACGGAAGAAAAGTGCACGGGCGACTTTGCCAGACGTGCCGGTAATGAGATGATGTATCAAATGGTGGCCCAGGAAAACATTGAAACCCTGAATAATTACAAGGTTAAGAAAATTATTGCAGCATGCCCCCATTGCCTCAATACCCTGAAGCATGAATACCCGCAAATGGGCGGAAATTACGAAGTGATCCATCATGCCGAGTTCATCGATCAGCTTGTAAAATCCGGCAAAATCACCTTAAATAAATCATTGGAAGGCTCTCTGACCTTTCACGACCCCTGCTTTCTGGGGCGATACAATTCAATTTACGATCAACCCAGATCTATTTTAGATGCCATATCAAAAGACGGGCTCAAAGAACTGGATCGACATGGCCGGGAAAGTTTCTGCTGTGGCGCCGGCGGCGGAAGAATGTGGATGGAGGAGACCATTGGCAAAAGAATCAATGTTGAACGATCAGAAGAAATTGCAGCTAAAGAAGTGGCAACTGTGGCAGTGGCTTGTCCGTTCTGCTTAACCATGCTCGAAGACGGCATGAAAGAGCTGAACAAAGATGAGGATATCAAGACACAGGATATCGCCGAACTTGTGGCAAATAATATGGCGTGATTCTCTTAAACCGCTGCCAAACATCAAGCACCCCCCGGATCAATATCATGTATCCGGGGGCCTGCTTTCTTACCATCTTTCTTCAGGCCTTGGAATTTTAACAATAAACTGTTCACCGTCTATATCGTTGTTAAATTCAATATTTGGTTGCTCTTCAAGTGAACGGGTTATTCCAGTTCCAAGACCACTAAAAGGCATTGCTTTCTGGCTAAACGCAACTAATTGATTGTTTCTAATTACAGGATTCCCATACTTAATGTCTTCAACGGTCAGGCTGTTTGGTAATTTCCCAGGACTAATTATTTCTATTCTGTTATCAAATATCATTATCCTGATAGGTGAATTTTTCAAATAATCCCTGTGAACAAGAGCGTTTATTAACAGTTCTTCAAGAGCAATTTTTGAAATTTCAAGAATTCCAGGGCGGTTAAAGTTTTGTCCCTGCTGTGAATGTTTCAGATTGTTTGAAAAAAAGTCCATTCCTTTTTTAAATAAATCAGGAACAGTACCGATCAGGTCATCTGGTTTGCTTCTATAATCTTTTCCTGAAATTTTATTCCCGAAAAAAGAGACTGTTTTTATACAGAAGGCCGGTTTAAAGCTTTGCGGCGCTTTGCCAAAAAATAATAATCCAGCCAATGTAAGCTTATTATTTCGCAATACCTTTTTTGCTTTTAAAGCCTGTTCAAGACTCAACCCCTTTTCTTCTATTGGTCTGCCGAATTCTTTCTGGAAGAAATCCCTGAACTTATCTTCATCTATATCATTTATTGAGGTGTCAAAAACTTCCATTTCATCAGCTAATAAATGACTCCCCCCCTGATAAAGACGAATCATTTCCGCATTGTCGGTAACCCTTCTTTTATCAGAACCTTGCTTGACCCAAACATCTCTATTTAAATCTTTGTAAGGTTTATTTATACCTTCATCAATATATACAATTAAAACCTTTTTCTCTCCATTAGAATCAATAGAGACAATTTCTGTTTTGATATATATACCGGGTACGATATTGTTGGTGGCATAATTCCCAATATTTTGACTGTATTTATGAATTTCTTCATAAGAAAGTCCTATTATTTCACCTGTTTTATCTTTAACGCCAAAAAGAATTATTCCTCCCATTGAGTTGGAAAATGCTGCCATTTCAGCCGCAATGGAGTCCGGATGCGGCATTTTTTCCTTAAATTGCACCTTGCTGGTTTCCAATGTACTTATAATGTCAAGTAATTCTATAGCATTCATTTTTTGATACTCCATAATTCATATATATTTTTACGGCGGTTGAAAGCTTCTTCCCCGCCT
>JAHJDU010000584.1 GCA_018812385.1 Pseudomonadota bacterium | reverse complement strand
TGATAAATTTGATATTGAATGAATCAACCGGCCTATGCCGGTATTGCTGGACTTTCAGTCCGCGAATTTAAACCCACCGGCTTAAAGCCGGTGGTTGTTTAGTACATGCTTCATCAATCTCATAATCTGAATCAGGAGCGGCTTCTCCTGTGATGCATGTAAAGCAAGCATTTTCAGAATAATATGCTATCCTGTACATATCCTTTTGGTAGCTTACCGTGTCATCTTCGCAATCTATGTTACAAAATGGAGCGCCTGGCTCGCCATGCAGGTAAAACGACCCTTGAATCATTCGACATTTTGGGCATATATTTGCCCAATACTTGTGACCTGCGGTTTTTGAAAAGCGATCTTGTATCGTACTCGGAACAGGTTCTTTCTTAGGTTTATCCATTGTTTGATGCCCGTGCCCCGGCCATGCAAATACAATGAATTCCGTCCTGCACTTCCAGCAATATGTTACACTATAGCGGTAGTATTCATTCGGGATCTTGATCCCAGTTTTTTCAGAAACTCTCAATACCTTTTCTTGAAAACGCCTAAAACTCATTTTACATTTTTTGCACACAAATAGCCGAAACGCATCTATTTCCACTTTCCACAATGACGGGTTATCAATTACTTTCCATCCATCAATAGAAATGTGAGGAATTCCAAGCGATAAGCGTTCGTATTGATCCAGAGTTTGACCGATATCAATAACCATAGCCGCTAAAATCCCATCGTTTTCCATCAACGCAATATCAAGTCTATGTTCACCAAATTCAAAATCGATTTCCGCTGCTTCAACTTTCTCAGGTAAAGCCTGATCAAATTCTCCCCAACACGCTTGACACTCTCGAATCAAAACAGGAGCCTTTAAGCCACTGTTCTTCCAACCGCTAACTGCATTTTTTACACAATATTTAGCAGCTTGGCGAATAATTTTTTCTTGGGTACAGATATCACTCTCTTTATGTGCATAATGAGCAGCTTTTCTCTCCCCCTTTTTTAAAATCAATAATTCTTCACAACCCGGGCAAAAATATTGCTGATCCTTTTTGGCTTCATCAGCTTTAATCAGATTGTGATTTATGTCAAATGCAAATGGAACTTTCAAAGTTGACATTTTTATTGCCTTGTATATCCTTGGGAATAAGCGGTATCACCCGCTTCATTTGGATCGTTGAATTCCAGAATGCAATAATCAAAGTATGACCCGTTGCAAACGTGTTTGAACTCATTATTTTGATAATTTTATTCAAGATAGTTTTTCCAAAGTTTCTGATAGGGCAGGGTCGAACAAAGTGAGACGACTGTGTTACTGGAAACAGTGGCGCTATGCCCGGACCAAAGTTCGCAACCTCCTCAAACTGGGAACTTCCAAAAGACAAGCCATCATGACAGCGATTAGTCGCAGGGGACCGTGGCATCTTGCCAGAACCATGGCAACGCAATCCGGCATGACCAATAAATGGCTATCAGAACAAGGGTTAATATCTGTCAAAGATCAGTGGGTGAACATACATTACCCGGCCACGGCCCGGTAATCTTGATGAAACGCCCTGTGCGGACCCGCATGCAGGGTGTTGTGGGGACTGGGGGATTAAAACCCCCGGCTACCCGATCAGCCCTTTTTTCTTTATTGTTACTTCTTTTTTTTACGCGCCTTCTTTATTCGTTTTTTCTTTTTGATGTTTGAAGTTGATATCTTTTTTGAAGTTCTTAGAAATTCAACTAACGGAATGGGGTTATCATCATCTCCGATTGGAATATGGGACTTTTCTTCTGGAATAGCTTCGAGATCAACTAATCCTGCGACAATAAATTTTGAGTTATGCGATACTTTATTTGCCGATACAAGTAAATCAGAAAAAGATTCATAATCAATAACGATAATCGGACATTTCAAGCAAAAATAGCCAAAATTATTTCCCATCATAAAAGATTCGACATCATCATTACTATTTTTAATCATAACAAGATAAGTATGGCTTTCATTCTCCATTTTTGATCGGCATTCAGGACAAACATTTGTATTGCCAACCTCACGTTTCGAGTATTCTTTTCTTCTTATAGATGCAGCAAATTTTTTTTTCATGATAAAATATCGGATTACATTCGATTAAAGGATAATATAACGCAGAAGTCTGGGGCAGCAAGGGTTCCCACTGCGTTCATTAAAAATTATACATTTCAATTTACAACAACCAGCCAACGTGGCATAGCCCGGGCTGTGACCTGAACTGACAGGTTATGTTCAGATTGAACTTTTCACCTATGCTCTTAAAAGATTCTTAACAACTTTTAAGTTACGCACATAATCTCCTTCCCGATCCAGCCCTTCCACTCTACTGGGGTGGCACATTGGGATAAGTATTATTGGTGAGCCTCCATATTTTACTTTGCATGGAGGGTGGGGCTTGAGCAATTCCTTAACAGCAAATTCAGAAGAGTGAATTGGTTTAGAAATACTCAATAATTTTTTGATTGCTTCAGTTGCTTTGCCGCCTAAAGAGATGATGATACGTGGTTGAAGGGTCTCTAATTCCCATTGAAGATGCTGGCTACAAGGCTGTGAGAGGTCTTTGAACTTGAACGATGTTGTGTCATAACCAGTATTGCATTTGACGACATTTGTAATGAAAACAGCGAAAGGATTCAACCCTGCCTTTTGAAGCAAAATGCGAAACTTAGCCCCCGTTTTTTTATTGCTCAAGGGAAATAGCGTTACTCTGGAAGCTTTCCACAGTCTTTGTTTCGGATCAGCACCTGCGGAATCTTGACCAACAACAAGAAGGTCAGCGTTTGAGTTACCATTGCCCCAAACAATTTCTTTTCCAGTGAACCGGTAGCCAGCCTTACTGCATAGGTCACAAACGGCCCCACGTGGGAGCGTATCTTCCTTGCGCGGAAATAGATTGTCGTACATATCATATTCAGTATTTTTCATTATCACCTCTCAGTCATATTAATGGTTTGGAACATAACCACCCAAATAACCGGTTTCACGCCGGGTAGCCGGGGGCTGTTGCCAGCCCCAAGCCCCCTAAGAACCCTGCGTGCGACTTTCACCTCACAGGGCTCAAGCATTGGTAAGGCATCTTTCGACACCCAGCAGTCAGAAACTGCCTTCACGATACGCGGTTGTATAAGGGGTGCTTTCTCAAGCCCGCACGGCCGTCAGTAACATTGCTGTTACTATCATCCACACCAGTACGGTTATTCCATTTCAAATCGTTTCACGTAATCCAACACCATGCCGGAAGTCTGCACACTTTCGCGTGTGACCTTCAGGTTATGGTCGGGCAAATTTGAACCCGTATCTGATCCATTTCAGATCAGCCTCCTTTCATCATTGAAATCCACTCTTCAGAATTCCACCTTTGGATAAGAGAGATGTTCGAGAGCAAAACATCTTCATAAACGACGTACCACTCTTTAGGATTCGCCCCCCATTTTTTAGCAGTTTGTACAAGCCCTTTGATCACCGATTTTGAATCCCCACTTCTTTTTTTATAGTTCTGGAAGGATCTGAGATTAACTTTTTCCGGATCAGCCTCAAGCCTGACAGGAGTAAAAGCATTCACTTTGTCAGGAGATATCTCTTTATTAAAACCTGATAAACCAAATTGAAAAAGCTCATCCCTTGACCGGAGTTCGGTTTTCATTCCAGTCTCGTTATTTAAAACGATTTTGACAACCGTTTTTTCCCAACAGGGGTTTGTGGAAAACCAGACAACTCGTTTAACTTTGCGAGAAACCCAGGTGTCTGCTGTATTTATCATCCTATCTGAAACAATAGATTGCAAATGCTCAAATACTGTATAATGCCAATACTGTTTTGCAACCATGAAAAATTCTCCTATAGCCGAATCCTTATCCGGCCTGAGCCCTGGAGCATTTGCTGTATCTCAACTGGCAGATAGAGTTGATGTGTCCCTTTCCCCACAGAAGCGCTCCATAAGCATAGAACCAATACCTAATCCTTGCTGGGATACCGCTTCAAATACTCCAGATTGTATCTGACCAAAGCCTCTCTAAGTTTTAAGTCCTGATTCTTTGTAAGTTTGCCAAAGTCAGGCCGAATCAAGCTCCACATTAAAGGGGCTCCCCATCTAAATGCGGAGAGTTTTTCTCCTTTCTCAAATTTTGCCAGCGCAATGTCTGCTTTGCGTTCTAATTCCTCTTCACTGTCTATGCTGCACCGGTAAAGGAAAGCCAGGTGTTCGTCAACGCCAAATTGGACATCCGCAACTGTCCTGAAATAGTTGGGCTTTGAAATGATATGACGCGCAAATAAATGGGACCACCGTGAATTTTCAAATGGGGTTGTGGCTAGGTCATCAATTGGTTTCAATCGTAGTAATTGTCTTGCCGCCCCTTCG
>JAHJDU010000583.1 GCA_018812385.1 Pseudomonadota bacterium | reverse complement strand
ACGAATACAATAAATATTATTATTATATAGTTGTCAAGCTAATTTTTAGCTGTATTGTAATATAAAAAAATTCATTATGGTGAACAATGACAAAAAAATATCAGGCGCCCATTGTTAAAAAGGCTTTTCTCATACTGGATGTAATTTCAAAAAGCAGCCAGGGTTTAAAAATCAGTGAAATTTCAAGTCGTTTGGATATCAGCAAAAGCACGGTTCACGGCATCACTGCCGCCCTGGAAGACCAGGGTGCCATTCTCCGGGACCCTGTTACAAAAAAATACACTGTCGGCATTACCCTCATGGAACTTGGGAAAGCAGCCTATGAAAGGCTTGATTTTAAAAATATTGCCCGCCCCTTTATGGAAGAGCTGATGGAACAATGCCAGGAGTCTGTATTTCTTGGCATCAGGAATGCTCACAAGGTAACGGTTATCGATATTGTGGAATCCAGAAAAGACTTTAAAATTACATCTCCCATTGGCACAACCCTTCCATTGCTGGCAGGGGCCATTGGAAAACTGTTTTTATCCCAGATGGAAGCAAAAGATGCACAAAAATATCTAAACTCAAATCCTTTGGTCAAATTCACGGCCAATACTATTATTGATCCCTTGCAATATGCCAGAGAATTGGAAAAAGTTCGAAAAAATGGCTTTGCCACGGATGATGAAGAATATATTTCAGGCGTCCGAGCGGTTGTAGCACCTGTCAAAGGGTATGGTGCCTATGTCCTGGCTATCTGGGTGGTTGGATTTAAGGCTTCAATGTCCAGAAAAAAAATACCGTCCATTATTGAACAAACCCTGGCTGCTGCCGACAAAATCACAAAGAAACTGTCTGGGGTGAATGGTGAATGGTGAATGGTGAATGGTTAATGGTTAATGGTTAATGGTTAATGGTTAATGGTGAATGGTTAATGGCTGGAATGTCATCCATGATCATATCCAATTCTTCATTTTTATAGGGCATCAATACTGCCAGGGATGTCTTTCCGTCCACCAGAATTTTTATGGGATTTTCAAATCTTATGTGTTTTAAATAAGTTGTTATGTTTTCACAGGTCTGGCACCTGAAAAATTCATAATCAATAAAATCGTCCCCCTTATTGGAAATGGTAATATAGCTGATCCCAAGGGAGGTAATATTTTGAAAAAAGTGGGACCCCTGGGACGGATCAGCCTTAATGCTTTCAATAGTGGTTTCCACCATAACCCCTACATTGGAAATATCATTCCAGACCACGGGAATTCCCAGCCACCGGTCGGAAGATCCCCATCGGCCGGGCCCGATCAAAACGTATTTTTTGCCGTTTCCATTAAACAAGGCATTAATTTTATTTATTTCTCCTGCGATTTCCACGGTTTTTCCAGAATCAAAGGTTTCAGGGTCCACATACACCACATCACAGATATCCTTATATTCTCCATTCCCAAGCGAAAGTGTGGAATAAGCAAAGGCCTCCTTAATTTCTTTTTTTCCTATTTTAACGACCAGGTTTTGTTTATACCGCCCCATGGGCCTGATTTGAAGTAACGAGAATTTAGGTTTTTGACTCTCATCCTGTGGCAGGTTAACTGCAAATTCGATCTCAACAGAAGACCCCATCCATTTACTGCCTATTTTTGTGACCTCTTCAAGGAGTTTGGCCAAAGGAAAAGAATTATATTTCAAAACATTGGCAAAGGTTAATACAGGGAATCCTTTATTGGAAAAAGAATCCCTGATCCTGTTATCCTGAGCATAAAAAGTGGAGGATAAAAACCGGACAACAGGGTGATCAACTGCATCGATTAAATCAAGTTTTGCAAGGGTAAGATCTTCGGTGGAGCCGAATATGGATTTTTCATCAATCGGGAATTTGTCGAGTTTTAAGGCATAAAAATATTTTTGAGAATTTTCAAGAATATCATCCAAAGCGGAAAACTGGGTTAAAAACTGGGGATATTTCGGACAAAATCTTAAGGTCCGGCCACCTTCCATGACAATTTTCCCAAGTCCCAGTGCAATATTGCTAACCCCTTCGTCTGCCTTTAAATGGGAGATGGGATAAAAATTATAGGACTGGGCAACTCCTGAAATTGCCGGGTAAAAATAGTTATTATATGCCATGCCCGTCAATTGCTGAAGAACAACGGCCATTTCCTCATCTTCGGTTCGATGCATGGTGGCTTTTGCATAGGATCTTGGTGCCTTGAGATAGGTAGAAGCATAGACCAGTTTAACAGCCATAATCAATTGTTCAAGCCGTTTTTCAAAATTTGGATGTGAATTGGACAGCATATAGGTATTATAAAGTCCTGCAAAGGGTTGATAATGGGCATCTTCAAAAAGAGAGGAGGACCGGACGGCAATGGGATATCTGACACTTCGCAAATAGGCGTGCAGGCTTTTTCTCAAGGCGTCGGGAAACCTGGCCTGAATAAATTGTTCAACAATCTGTCTGTCTTCCAGTTCCTCATCAGATTTAAGAAGCTTTGCCAGATCATTCTTCTCAATAAAGGTTTTAAACCCTTCCGTTGAAATCACAAAGGTCTGGGGAATACTGATGTCCACATCTGGAAACTTATCCCGCAAAGAAGTGTCCCGCCTGATCTGGGAGGCCATAAAAGCCAGGCCCCTGGCCTTCCCACCAAGTGACCCCGTCCCGATTTTCATAAAATCCGTATCTGAATCAAATTTTTCAGAATCAAAATCAATAATCTGGCCCTGTCTTGATCCCTTCCTCCGGGCATGAATACTATCAATCAAGAACTTCTTCATATCTTTGGGATCTGGAAAATCACTGATTTTATAAGGTTTTAGCCTGATTGCGAACTCAATTTCACTCCTGGCCATGAACCATCTTGAAAAATCATTGTTCATGGCATGATAGACAATGGACTCATCAGGAATTTCAGACAAAAGTTTTTCAATTGTTCTTAAGTCACTGGCCCTGGCAATTTCCTTCCCATTGGGCAACCGAAACACAAAGGCACCAAACCCGAGATAGGAAACAAAAAAGCTTTTAATCTGATCATTTAAATTATTTGAATTTTTATTGATAAAGACGGCTGGAATATCAGCCACCTTTTCCTGGTTATGGTCCTCAGTACTAAGAATCAGGACGGGCAGATCTGGAATTTCCTTTTTAATTTTTGTTAAAAGTTTGTACCCTGCAAGCTCATCCAATACCCCGTTTTTCGGATACCGCATGTCCGAAAAAACAGATAACATAAAGGGTTTATATTTTTCATAGAGGGCCATGGCATCTTCATAGTTGTGGGCAACCAATACTTTAGGACGACCCCTCATTTTTAACAGCCTGTGTTCTTCATTAATGGATTCATCAATAACAGACTGTGTCTGCATCACTATCTGTTTGTAAAGCACTGGCAAAAAGGAGGAAAAATGATAGGGCGAATCCTCCACCAGAATGATCACCCTGACATTGGCATTCGCAGTATCAAAGGCAACATTCATTTCATCTTCAAAATTTTTGATAATGGCCAGCAAAAGGTCTGCATTCCCGCCCCAGATGTATGTCCGGTCAATGGCCGTAGAATTATCCACACAAATATATTGATCAATATCGCAGGTATTATGAAGCAGCATAAAAAAGGGCAGGTCAGTATATTTTTGCTTTACCTTTGCACCAAAGGAATATACATCCATTTCATCCAGGCTCGGCATGGCAAGTATTAAATCAAATTTTTTCTTCTCAAGCTTTTGAAACGCTTCTGATGCAGAGGATGCCCATGTAAGCCTTGGGGGTTTTGACAGATTAAGCCCCTTGTATTCATTTATGATTCTTGTTGAAAGACGGCCTTCCTCCTCCATGATAAATGCATCATAGGGGCAGGATACCAAAAGAATGTCACCCACTTTATTGGCCATTAATTCATGATATAGCTTGAGAGACGTCTCCTTGGTCGATTCAGTGGAACTATTCATCTGTATAACCCTTTGTAAAGATTTGATATATTTTTAGCCCAGGATTTTTTTGATTAAAGTATATTAAAAACAGCACCAGAATGCAATGGAAGAGAAACTTGTCCACCCTTATTTGACTTTTCCATATTTTAACTATTCTCAAGTTGAATTTAATATAATTCGTATTTTACAAGTTTGCCATCAAGACCGCCTATTTTCAAAGGACGTTTCCAGGATGGGGACAGGGGAACTTTTTTAATATATCTGGGTTCTCCAAAATAGACAAAGGCGATTGATTTGCGGCATTTGTTTTTTAAAAAAAGACCAAAACTTTCATAAAACTTATTAAGATTTTGCTCTTTTCCCATTCGGATACCATAGGGAGGGTTGGTAACGATCACACTGTTGTCTATGGATTCAATATCCTGAAAGTCTTTTTGTTCTATGCTGATTTCACTGCCGAAATGAAGTCCCATAATATTGGTTTTAACAGCATTAACAGAGTGCTCGGACACATCACTTCCCGAAATCAGTCCCTTTTTAAGATCCCTGAAATTATCCCGGGCATCTTTTTTAATCTGCTCCCATAAAATGGCATCAAAGTCAGGCAGTCTTTCAAATCCAAAACTGGTTCGAAATATTTGTGCCGGTATCCGGCAATACATCATGAGGGCTTCGCACAAAAGCGTACCTGATCCGCACATGGGATCATACAAGGGCTGCATTCCATCCCATTCAGACAATCTGATAATGGCTGCGGCAACGGTCTCCTGCATGGGAGCTGATACAGATTCTTCCCTGTAGCCGCGTTTGTGCAACGGCCCGCCCGAGGCATCAATGGTAAGGGTTGCCAAATTTTTATGAATATGGATATTGATGGTGATATAAGGCTCTTTTGAATCCACATTCGGTCTTTTGTTGGCCCTGTCCCTGAAATAATCGGCTATGGCATCTTTGACCCGCAGCCCTGCAAAATTGGAATGTGTAATGTCTGATTCAGATACATTGGCCATAATGGAAAAGGTTTTTTCAGGAGTTAAGAATTCTTCCCATCTTATTTTCCTGGCCGCCTTATATAGATCATCCTTGTCATGGCATTCAAAGGAAACAAGGGGTGCCAGTATCCTTGAAATAAGTCTTGAGAAATATGTAATCCGGTAAAAATCTTTTTTTGTTGCCTTAAACCATATCCCTCTGAAAATCGGTTTTAAATCATAGGCCCCTAAGTTTCTGAGTTCTTTTATGGCAATGTCTTTTACACTTTCGGCAATCTGAGCAAAATACAATGATTCTTTTTCATACAGATATTCAAGTTTTGCCTGTTTCCTGGTCTTGCCTTTTCCTTTTTGAAGGATAGTTTTCTTAGTTGTATTCAACTTTTTTAATCCATTTTAATTGTTTTTGGACTAGGTTTTTTTCTTTTTGTCCCTATTTGCAGGAGATCGGCAATATTCGCATTTGCATCCAGAACAGGCTCAATCAAGGGTAAAGAACAGGTCATCAAAGTGGATATGCCAGGTCCATGGCCGGCCAGCAGACAATCTGAATGAACCACAATACCAATACTGATCGCACCTTTTACAAATGCCCTGCCATAGGAATTATCATGATCAAGCAATGCCACAAAATCACCGAATTTAAGCCTGTCTAATTTATATTTCTTAACAGTGCCAGGATCACTGGTCATTACATCATAATCTCCGGCTGCAACATGGGCTGAACCAAGTCCTGATCCCATACACTGGGCTGGCACAATGGTTGTGACAGGCACCTTAAGCCTGTTATCCGGCATTGTTTTGATTTTCATTTTTTTTAAAAGGCCGGGATCAAGATTAAACAACTTGATATCCGGGTAATCCATCAATTTCAGGCCCTGGCCTTTTGTTCGAATCATTATTTTATCATCATAGGTCAGCTGCTTGAGAATCTTTTTTGGAAAATCAACCATCACATGTTCTGAGCCGCCATGATGGCCTATAACAACCCCTTTTTCACCCTTTGCATCTCCAGATACAATAATAGCCTCATTGCCTACACAGGACAGCAATTGGAGTGAATTATTGGGAAACTCAAAGGGTTTTTCCGCATTTGCCGTGCAACTAACCCCTGGCTCAATATGGTCTCCGGCAAGCCCGAAAGCAGAATCTCCCACCTGGATATTTAAAGTAATACCACCAATACTGGGAAGGATAAAGGGGTTACCTTCATGATCCACCTTCCAGCCTGGTCTGATCCTGGGAGGTCCTGGTTTGCACTGCATGGCCAATTCAACAAGCCTGTCTTCATTGGTTTTTAACATCAGTATCTCCATATTTTAATGCTTAATTTTAATGCCAAGTTTTAATAAAAAGGGGATCGCAGTAAACCCGATGACTGCACTTACAATAAACATATTCTCAAGCCCTGCCAAATCGCCAATTATTCCTGCTAAAACTACAGCAATGGATCTGACGGCAAAAGAGATCATCATAAACAGACCATTGGCTGCCGAAGGATTGTGTTTTGCATTTTCCTGGATAATGGCCAGCATGACAGGGGTTGTTGAAAGAACAGTAAACCCGGTAATAGCCAGCATGATAATTTTTAAAATGCCCGTTGAAAAAACAAAGATTAAAATGGCAACGGGTGCCACCATCAATACCCAGAACAAAACTCTTTGTCTTCCCAGCCAGTCACTGAGGTTCCGGCGCTTAACACACCGGCCACGCCAAATGCCTCGTACAAGGCAAGGGCCGCTCCGCCGTACCAGAGACTTCCTGTCTCTCTTTCCACAAAAACCGTTAGAAAAACCCCCATGGAGGCGTGCATAAAGGATCGTGCCGCCAGAATGCCGGACAAAGGTATCAGCACATGTTTAATTTCCTGAAATGATGCCTTTAAAGACCCGTTTCTTTTAAAGGAAGTCTTTTGTTCCTCTTTTTCAAGGGTAAAATAAAGCAGAACTGATGTTAACACTGCAAATCCTATAACCATATAAAAATGATCTGCCCCCAGAAATGATACAGCAGCTATAGCAAATATGGGCCCCAGGGTTCTTGCAGATTCTCCGCCTGTCATAAAAAGGCTCATGCCACGTCCTTTTTTCTCCCCGGAATATTTTGCAATCAGAACAGGTGAAGGAACATGATATAATGCAACGCTGATGCCTGCAAAAAAGACCAGAACCAGCAATGCAGAGTATGATGATGCATTCAGAATAAGGCTCATGGGTATGGCAGTGAACGTCGGGGCAAGAATAACCAGCCACCGGGCCAGGCCTTTATTATCTGCAAACAGTCCTATAAAAGGGTTGAGCAGAGCCGGAATCTGCATAACAGTGGATAAAAGCCCTGCCTGGCTTAAGGTTAAAGACAATTTTTCAATGATTATGGGCAGTAATGGCGCAAGAAAACTTGTATACATATCATGGATAAAATGAGAAAATGAAACAAGTGCCACTCTGCCAGTCTGGAATTTTTGAGTTTTCATCCCGGCATAACTATCAAATTTATTCAAAAAAGTAAAAAGATTTATAAAGGATGAGGCAGAACCCTGGTAAATTTAAAATAAATTAAATCTTTTGTTTTGCCTTGACAATGATGGCAAATTAACCTTTAATTTTGAATGAGATTCTCGTTCCAACAATCAAATCTAAGAAGGAGGATATTATGACAACTCCAGCACATTGCCCCGGTTTTGAACAATTTAAGAATTTACAATCCTTTACCTGCAATTGCCCTAAATGCAATGCACCAAAGGAAATTTTCTCGGATGAATTTGAAAAAACCCATAAATGCGATAAATGCGGTGAAGAAATAGATTTCACTTCATGCATCTATGATGCAGGCTTATAAGCCTTACAGTATCAAACTATAACATCCTGGTTTTGTCCTGTAGTCTACTTTTCCGACTCAAATTATTAAAAACCAGGATGTCTTTTATAACTCTTTATGAAACATTTCAAATCCACTGGTTTTTTAATCTGTATGCTGCTGCTGACGCTGCTGCTGTTCATGTTGACAATATCTTCCTGCTCAGCCAGGGATAAAAAAAATTTTTCAGAACTCCAATGGGCGCCGCCGGCCCAGCATGAAACAACTCCGGCAAGATTCAAGAGTATTCGTGCCAAAAAGCCTTAAAACTTATGTCATGGACATGAATAAGAGCAATGTTCACGAGATGGCCTGGTGGGAGGAATTTAAAATCGGAAAAAATTCCAAACTGATCTGCCTGCCGGCCCAGCACTGGTCCTTAAGAATCAACCAGAAAAGAAACTCTTCACTTTGGGCCTCATATCTTCTTGTAACACCCTCTGTTACCCTCTATTTTGGTGGGGATTCAGGATATTTCAAGGGATTCAGGGAAATCGGCCAAAAATACCCAAAGATTGATTATGCATTTATGGCTACAACTGCCTACCATCCCAGGTGGTTCATGCACTCCCAGCACATGAATATTCAAGAAGCTGTCAAAGGTTTTGAAGATCTCGATGCCCGTTACTTCATCCCCACCCAATGGGGAACCTTTCAACTGGGTTCTGAACCTGCCGGGTTTCCGGGACTGGACCTGAAACGCCATATAGAAAGGCATCAACTTGATCCATCTCCCTTTAAGATAATGGATATAGGTGAAATTCTTCCCCTTCCCTGAAGGTATTGCCGGGATATCTGTTTATCACGCTTCTTTGCGCCCGGAAAAACCGACATGAAGAATCAAACCTTGCGTTATGACGATAAGTATTTATTTTAAAAAAAATCCATTTATAAGGAGTTTGAAAAATGACGTGCTTATTAAAAAAAGAGTTGATCGAAAAAACAATCGCCTTCCATGGCCATAACTGCCCGGGACTTACCATAGGGATCCGGGCCTCGGAACTTGCAATGGAAAAACTGGATATCCATAATGCAGAAAATCCCGTATGCGTTACTGAAACAGACATGTGTGGTGTGGATGCCATTCAGTTTCTGACCGGGTGTTCCTTTGGCAAAGGGAACCTGATCCACAAAGATTACGGCAAATCCGCCTTCACCTTTTATGACAGGGATGCAAAAAAAGGATTTCGGGCTGTATTCAATAATTTTGCAAGGGGAGAAACAGACAGGGACAATCGGATCAAACAGATATTGCAGGCTGAGTTAGCAGATCTTTTTTCAACTCAAGAGGTGGATGTACCGCCAGTAAGCCCTGCCAGGATATTAAAAAGCATTCCATGTGATATCTGTCAGGAAATGACCATGGAATCGCGCATCCGGCTGTTTGATGGTAAAAAATTATGTGCCCCGTGTTTCCAGACGGTTGAACAGAAAATTTAGCAAAATAGATAGTGTCAGGCTTAGCTTATTGTTTTATTACTCGATAAGCCAAGCCTGACCCTGCCTATATTATACAAACTCTGAAAGAAAAATATGGGCTGAACAAACCCTGATATCATCTTTTGAAATAAGATCAATATCATTTTCAAGAACCACCTGAACTGCCTTGACATCAGGAAAACGGGTTTTCAGATAATAAAGCGGTCTGTTTATCTTTTGACCGCTTTTTTTGCACTCAATAAAATAAACAGGGTTTCCATCCTCGGTTATTACAAAATCCACTTCCCTTTTATCTATATCCCTGAAGTAGCGCAATTCAATTTCTCTGCCTTGTGTGTCCTGCATGAAAAAGCACCATTTTAAAAGATGGCAGGCCATCAAATTTTCAAATCGCTTTCCTGTATCTTTGATAAGGGTCCAGTCAAAATGATAATGCTTTGCCTCTTTTTTCACAGCCCTGATTTTTGGCGCGCCAAAAGGATAAATTCTAAATATCATATACAGGTTTTCAAGCATGACCAGCCATCGTGTAACAGACTGGTGAGATACCTGCAAATCCTGTCTGATCGCATTGATTGATAAAGGGCTTCCCACCAGATCAGGCAAGCGAAATACCAGGTGTTCAATTAACCCCAAATCTTTAACATTTTCAAGATCCGCCAGATCTTCGCGTACAAGCCTTGAACGATACTCTCTGCTCCACCGTTTTGTCTGCCTTTCAGATTGTAAAAAAAACGGCTCTGGAAAACCACCGTAAATAAGAAGGTTTTCTATTGTTTCCCTGGTATGAACATCAAGCTCAGCTAATGTTAACGGTAAAAGCCTGTGGAAATGGTATCGCCCCTGTAGGGAATCTCCTCCACGACGATAATAATCAAGTCTAGCACTCCCTGTTACAAGAATTTGTACTTCCTCTCCACGTTTATCATAAAGGCCTTTTACAATCTGTCGCCACCTTGAAAACTTATGAATTTCATCCAGAACCAGATAACCGGAACCTGCCGGAAACAGTTCCGCCATTATTTTTTCCCGGTCCTCTAATGCATCCCAGTTTATATATCTTTTGTCCGGGTCAAACCCTGCCTGTTTGCAAAGATACTTTGCCAGAGTAGTTTTTCCTGCCTGGCGGGGTCCGCCGATGAAGACCATTTTTTGTTTCAGATCTTCTATAATTGGTTTTTCTATATACCGCTTTAAATATCCTGGCATTTTAATCCCCATCCAAAATTACTCGCTGTTTTTCCCCGATGCAGTTAAATATACTCGCATATTGATAAGCTGTCAATCCCTTAAATGGGGTGGCAACCAATTATAACAGAGCTCTCACTCGCTTCACAGCGCAGAAATCACCGCACATGGTGCAGACATCCTTTTCAGACGGCTCAGAAGACTTTCTATACGCACTGGCCTTTTCAGGGTCTATGGCGCATTCAAACTGCTCTTCCCAATCAAGCGTTCCCCTTGCCTTGCTCATTTTATGGTCTAGGGCATCCGCACCCTTTATTCCTTTGGCAAGATCCCCGGCATGGGCGGCAATTTTTGAGGCCATGATGCCTTCTTTCACATCATCGGCCGTTGGCAACCGCAGATGTTCGGCTGGAGTAACATAGCAGAGGAAATCTGCCCCGTGCATGGCCGCAAGCGCGCCGCCGATGGCAGAGGTGATATGATCATAACCCGGAGCAATGTCTGTAACAAGGGGGCCCAGGACATAAAAAGGAGCATTATGGCAAAGTTTCTTTTGCAGTTTCACATTCATTTCCACCTCATGAAGGGGCACATGCCCGGGACCCTCTATCATAACCTGGACATTTCTTTCCCAAGCCCGTTTGGTCAATTCTCCAAGGGTGATGAGCTCCTCAATCTGGGGTGCATCCGTGGAATCTTCAATAGCACCGGGTCGAAGCCCGTCCCCCAGGCTGATGCAGACATCATAGGCTTCACAGATATCAAGAAGACGGTCAAAATGTTCATAAAACGGATTTTCATTGCCTGTTTTTTCCATCCACTCAAACAGGATGGCACCGCCCCGGCTGACAATCCCGCAAAGCCGCATGTTTGCCCTGAGACTTGTAATGCACTTCCGGTTCAGTCCGGCATGGATGGTGATAAAATCGATGCCGTTTTGAGCATGGATTTCAACGGTCTTAAACCAATCTTCAATGGT
>JAHJDU010000582.1 GCA_018812385.1 Pseudomonadota bacterium | reverse complement strand
TGTGTTGGTTGCGAAGAATGTGTAGACGTATGTCCGGTAGAAGTTTTTGAAATGGAAAATGATAAATCAGTTCCAGTAAATGCTGAAGAATGCATGGGTTGCGAAAGCTGTGTGGAAGTTTGTGAAGAAGACGCTATTGTAATTGAAGAAGACTAATTCAAAACAAATTTTCTGACAATAGATAAAAATGCCGGGTATGTTTACCATGTCCCGGCATTTTTTATTTTAACGTCTTTTTTAAAATTCTGTAGACATTTCCCTTTTTAGAACCTCAGAGACAAGCAGCTTAATCCTCCGTCAAGTTTTTTGAATTCCGACATATCCACCTCAATGTTTTCATAGCCGGCAGCTTTTATCATTTTAATAGTTTTAGAAAATCCCATGGGAACAAGTACCTTGAGCTTACCACAATAATTTGGAATAGAAAAAAAAGATCCATTGACTTCAGGTTTAAAGTGATATATCACATCCAATATGTTGGATTATATTTGGAATAATCAAAAATTATTAACAGGGGAAATGCCTTATCCATGCCGGTTCCAGTAAACAACAATCCCATCAGTCGTTCCAGTATGCGGGAGGAAGTCTTTAACACCCTGCTTAACTGGATTATGGAAGGAGAACTCCGTCCCGGAGAAAAAATTCTGGACAAAGAACTTGCTGAAAATATGGGAGTAAGCAGGACTCCGGTGCGAGAAGCTTTGAGACGACTGGAAGACAAGGGCCTGGTAGAGTCTTCTGCCAATCGGTGGACCAGGGTTGCCCAGGTATCTGTCAAAGAGCCTGAGATGATTTACCCCATTGTATGGAACCTTGAAGAGCTTGCTATTGCCCAGGCCATGGAACATTTTATGGAGGCTGATTTCAAAAAAATGAAAGATGCCAACACTGCCCTTGGCCAGGCCCTGGAGGAAGAAGACCCTGTCAAGGCATACAAGGCTGATGCCAGTTTCCATGATGTTTATATTCAGCGCTCCCAAAACCCCCACCTGATAAATATCCTGGAAGATTTGAAAATAAAAAGCCGGAGAGTGGAGGTGACGTATTTTGAAGGGTACGCCATTGCCAAGCAGTCCATGGATGAACATGGTCGTATCCTGGATGCCCTGAGAACAAAAGATCTTGACCTTGTCAGGTCATTGATTCGATCCAATTGGCAAAACAGCCTGAAACGGCTGAAAAATATTAAATGCAGAACTAATTTTTATGAATCAGAAAAATTGACGGAGTAATACCAATGACCATTGATTTTCAAAAAGTAATGGAAAAGGCTGAAGAATATAAACCACAGATATCAGCCTTTTTGCGGGACATGATAGCCATTCCCAGTGAGAGCTGTGATGAAAAAAAAGTTGTACAGCGAATCAAACAGGAAATGGAGGCAGTCGGCTTTGACAGGGTCGAGATCGACTCCATGGGAAACATACTCGGGTATATCGGTACTGGGAAACATCTGATTGCCATGGATGCCCACATTGATACAGTGGGAATCGGTAACCCGGAGAACTGGGAACATGATCCCTACACAGGGTATGAAGATGATGAAATTATTTACGGCCGGGGCGGCAGTGATCAGGAAGGGGGCATGGCTTCAATGGTTTATGCGGGAAAAATCATCAAAGACCTGGGTCTTGATAATGATTATACCCTGCTTGTTACAGGAACTGTCCAGGAAGAGGATTGCGACGGTCTGTGCTGGCAGTATATTATTGAAGAAAGTAAAATCAGACCTGAATTTGTTGTTTCCACAGAACCCACTTCCCTTGGCATATACAGAGGCCAGAGAGGCCGCATGGAAATCCTGGTATCCGTGGATGGTATAAGCTCCCACGGGTCAGCACCCGAGCGCGGTGACAATGCCATATTTAAAATGGCCCCGATTCTTATGGAACTCACAGAACTCCATCTTCGCCTGAAAGATGATCCCTTTCTTGGGAAAGGTTCCCTTACAGTATCTGAAATTTTCTATACCTCGCCATCCCGATGTGCCGTGGCAGACGGATGCTCTATTTCCGTTGACAGACGGCTCACTCAGGGAGAAACCTGGGAAAATGCCCTGGAGGAGATCCGTGAGCTTTCCTCTGTTAAAAAAGCCCGGGGCAAGGTGACCATGTATGATTATAAAAAACCCTCATACACAGGGTTGACCTACCCCACAGAATGCTATTTCCCCTGCTGGGTCCTGGATAAGGACCATGCAGCCTGTAAAACTCTTGTGGAGTCATATAAATCCTTGTTCAAAGAAGATCCTGTGGTGGACAAATGGACCTTTTCCACCAATGGGGTCTCCATCATGGGACGTTATGGGATTCCCTGCATCGGATTCGGACCCGGCGCTGAAAATCAGGCCCATGCACCCAATGAGATTACATGGAAAAAAGAATTGGTTAAGGCAGCAGCCATGTATGCCGTGATTCCATCTCTGTATGTAGACAAATACGCCCAATAATCAGAACAGCTAATGTGCGGGGGTAATACTGAAATCCCTAGCACAGGCAGCTCATTTGAGTTAAAAAGGATACAAAAGATTCATGACAGAATGTGTGGTCATAGCCATTGGCGGTAATTCCCTTATAAAGGATGAGAACCGCCGGGAAATTGATGATCAACTCCAGGCTGTCCAGGAGACTATCGGCCATATCGCTGATTTCATTGAACTTGGGTATGATGTTGTGATTACCCATGGGAACGGGCCCCAGGTAGGTTTTATCCTGAGACGATCCGAACTTGCCTTTGAGGCAGGAGAACTCCATTTTGTTCCCCTTAAAAATTGTGTGGCTGACACCCAGGGTGCCATTGGCTACCAGATCCAGGAATCATTGTGTAATGCCTTTAAGAAAAGGGGCATTAAAAAATCTGCGGTCACCGTGGTGACCATGGTGGAAGTGGATCCAAAAGATCCATCCTTTGAAAATCCCACCAAACCCATTGGCGTGTTTTATTCCAAAGAAAAATTGGACTCCCTTCAAAGGGAACACCCGGACTGGGTAATGGTCCATGTGGAGGGAAAAGGATTTCGCAGGGTTGTGCCTTCCCCCCTTCCCAGGCGTATTATTGAGATCCAGGCCATCAAAACCATGGTCAAAGAAGGTCTTTGCGTGATTGCGGCTGGAGGCGGGGGCATTCCCGTGGTTACGGATGAAAAAGGGAATCTATCAGGAGTCAATGCCGTAATAGACAAGGATTTATCAACTGCACTCCTGGCATCAGATCTGTCAGCCCATCTCATGATTATACTGACCTCAGTTGTCAATGTATTTATTGATTTTAACAAGCCAAGGCAGAAGGCACTGGATCGGCTCACTGTTTTTGAGGCAGAACAGCTTATTGCCCAGGGCCAGTTTTCAAAGGGAAGCATGCTGCCGAAAATCCAGGCAGCTCTCATGTTTATTGCCAGGGGTGGAAAACGCGTCATCATTACCACTCCGGAAAACCTGGTGCCTGCGGTTCTTAAAAATTGCGGGACCCATATTGTTCCTTAGAAAAACAACAATCCAAGGCCAGGTTCAACATTTGCCAGAGAGACTTTGACCAGGGAGACTTTGAATGGAAGAAAAAAGAAAAAACCTGCTGTATATAGTAGCCCACAGACTGAACTGGTTTGTGGAGCGTGTGTGTGGCCTGTTGGTGGGCATTATGGTTGTGGTCATCTGGTTTGGAGTTATTGAGCGGTATTTTCTTAACCTTGGATTCACCTGGGCTGAAGAGCTCTCCAGGTATGTCATGATCTGGGCAGCACTTCTGGCTGTCTCCTGTGGAGCCTTTTACCGGGAGCACATCGGCCTTGATATTGTAAAAAGATTTTTACCGGCAAAAGGAGCCCGCTTCCTTGGGATCAGCCTTGACCTTGTCAGTTTTAGTTTTTTCATTTTCCTGGCCTGGTATGGCGTGGGCATGGCAGATGCCGGGCTTGGCCAGTATGCAAATATTTTCGGCATTACCATGGTAGTGCCCTTTGCCGCGGTTCCGGTCTCGTCTTCCTTGACCGCCTTTCAAATATTTGCTGCCATGTTCAGAAGCACAGAATCTTCTGCCAACGGCATGTCAACAAAATAAAGGGGTATGATCATGATTATTGTTCTTTTAATCTTTTTTTTCTTTATCTTAATTGGGCTGCCCATTGGTGTAACATTAGGCGTTGCAGGAATTGCAGGCCTTGTTCAGATCGGGGGAGAAAATTTTTTGATGATGGCTCCCAAACGTTATTTTGAGGGCCTTGACCTGTTTACCTTTATGGCCATGCCCTTTTTTATCCTGGCCGGGGAGATCATGAACAAATCCGGCATCACCCTGAAACTTGCGGCTTTTGCCGATGCCCTCGTGGGCCATCTTCGGGGAGGGCTTGCCCATTCCAATATGGTCGCATCTGTATTATTTGCCGGAATGACCGGCGCTGCAGTGGCTGACACGGCTGCATTTGGAAATACCCTTGTTCCGGCCATGGTCAAGAAAGGATATACCCGTCCTTTTTCCTGTGCAGTGACCGTTGCAGGCTCCATTATCGGGCCCACCATTCCGCCATCAAACCTCATGGTTATCTATGGGTCCCTCATGGGGGTATCCATAGCCGGGCTTTTTGCCGCAGGCATTCTCCCGGGGCTTTTGATCTGTGCCCTGTGCATGGGGGTCATCGCCCTTCTGGGGAAACGTCTGAACCTTCCAAAAAGCGAAGAAAAATTCAGTCTTTTGAACATATTCTGGGCATTTAAGTCAAGCTTTCTTGCCATTCTCATGCCCGGCATTATCCTTGGCGGGATCTTGTTCGGTATTGTTACCCCTACGGAAGCTGCTGCCATTGCAGTGTTTTATGCCCTGTTCATTGGCGTGGTCATCTATCGGGCTTTGACCCTTAAGGATATCGTGGAAATGCTGATACGTACGGCCAGAATCACGGGCATCGTGTTTCTTATCATTGCCAGTGCCTCTATTTTAAGCTGGTGGATGACCTTTATGCAGATTCCCCAGAAAATTGCAGCCTTTTTCCTGTTCCTTTCCAGCGATCCAAGGGTGATCACTGCATTGATCCTCGCCCTGCTTCTGGCAGTGGGCATGTTCATGGATATTAATGCTGCATTAATTATTCTGGCGCCTGTACTTGGACCTTTGACAATAACCATTGGAATGGATCCTGTTCATGCCGGTATCATGATTGTTCTTGCATTGAATATTTCCTTGATGACACCGCCCGTGGGTGCCTGCCTGTTTGTGATGTCGTCGATCACGGGAGAAAAGATCGAAAAGATCAGCATGGCTTTGCTCCCGTTTCTGGTGGTGGAAGTCGCCGTACTATTTTTAGTGGCATTCTGGGATGACCTGACTTTGTTTATCCCAAGACTGATCATGTAGTAGTAGCTCTTGTGTATTAATAATCCATGACCTGGCTGGAACATAGTAAATGCATGCCAGGGAATGGATATAGTAAACCAACGGCAACCTGGTTGCCAAAATTCTGGAGGATTAAGATGAAAGCTTTAAAACAATTGACAATTGTACTGATGCTGGCTGTTTTTGCTGTGGTAAGCATCACAGGAACAGCCATTGCAGCCAAAACCATCAAAATGCACCATTTGAACAAGGATGATCCCTTTGACAATCCTACAGGTGCCATGGCAACGGTTTTTAAAAGCCTTGTAGAAGCAGGAACCAATGGTTCCGTGATGGTTCAGACCTTTCCCAGCGGCCAGCTGGGCAAAGACAATGATGCACTTCAGCAGGTAAAAGCAGGTGTTATCCAGGCAGGTATCCATTCTGTGGGCGGATTTGCATCGATTTATCCCCTTATCGGAATCCTGGATATCCCCTTTGCATTCCCCAACATCAGTAAAACCTATGAAGTGTTTGACGGGCCGTTCGGAGCAAAACTGGCTGCAGACATTAACAAGAAAACCGGATTACATGTCTTAGGTTTTGGCGATTCCGGTGGATTCTTTCACCTGACCAACTCCAAACGCCCCATCCATACCCCTGCTGACATGGCCGGTATTAAAATCCGCACCATGGGTCTTGATACCCATAAAGCCATCATAACTGCAATGGGCGGACAGCCTGCTGCCATCTCCTGGTCAGAAGTGTATACAGCACTTCAGACTGGTGTTGCCGACGGCCAGATGAACCCCATCCCCATCATTGCCTTTGCAAAGTTCCAGGAAGTCCAGAAATACCTGACCCTGTCCGGACACATTTTTGCTCCCTATGTCTGGACTATGAATGCGGACTTCTGGAACAGCCTGACCGACAGTGAAAAAGACGTTGTTTCCTATGCTGCCCAATCTGCAATTGTTGCCGGTCGTGGTATGGGACGTGTTATTGAAGCCTCTGACAGGGGCCTTACAGAGTTGTCAAAAACCATGAAGGTCAACACCCTGACCCCTGCTGAAAAAGAAGAATTTAAAAGGGTTGCAGTACCCGTTGTTAAAAAACTCATTGTTGAGAAATTTGGTGCTGAAGGCGAAGAAATGCTAAAGGCTTTTCTTGATGCTGTAAAATAAGCCGGCCATCAAAAGTTCAACCTGCCTCCGGGGATTGCAAAAGCAGCCTCCGGAGGTAAAACAAATTTACAAACGCCCGGAGACAGAACCATGGAGTTTAAATATTGCTGCAGTATCTGCAATAAAAACTTTAATATAGTACCAGAACTGAACCTATGCCCGGACTGTTCAAAAAATCAACAACCAGACCAGCCCCTTTTAGGAGTTCTGGAGGTAAAATTAAAGGGCATAGCCGATGAAACCTTTGCTATTTCTGATCTGCTTCCAGTGGAACCCGAGTATTTCCCACCTTTACCCGTGGGCAATACCCCGTTATGGGAACCTGCAAACCTGAGGCAGAAAACCGGGTTCAAAAATCTGTTTATCAAGGATGACGGCTCAAATCCCACATCCTCGTTCAAGGACAGAGCTTCGTTTCTGGTCTCAGCCTTTGCCAAAAAATTTAATATCAATGATATTTCTCTTGCCTCCACGGGCAATGCAGGTTCCTCCATGGCCGGGATCGGGGCTGCAGCCGGCCAGAGTGTCACCCTGTTCCTGCCAAAGACAGCCCCGAAAGCAAAACTTGTCCAGGCGCTTCAATACGGGGCCAAGGTTTTTCAGGTTGATGGCAATTATGATATGGCCTATGATATTTCCCTTGCCTATTCACAAAAAAAAGGCGGTATGAATCGCAATACTGCCTATAATCCCATGACCATTGAAGGGAAAAAAACCGTGTCCCTGGAATTGTTCAAGCAGCTTGGTCAATCTAACCTCAACGGGACTAAGCTCAACAAATCTGAGCTCAACAGGGCACGGGATATTGTATTTGTTTCAGTGGGAGACGGATGCATCCTTGCCGGCGTATATAAGGGTTTCAGGGACCTGAAACAGCTGGGGCTTATCCGGGATATACCTAAGATAGTTGCAGTTCAGGCCAAAACCTCAGATGCCCTTTTTCGGGCATATACCACGGGAAAATTTGAAAATATTCCCACAACAACTATTGCTGATTCCATCTGCGTTGACGTACCGCGAAACGGGATCCATGCTCTGGCCCAGATAAAACAATATAATGGTGAGGTAATGACCGTAACTGATGACGAGATCATCCAGGCCCAGGCGAGCCTCTCCAGAACCACTGGCCTTTTTACCGAGCCGGCTGGTGCTGCAGCATTTGCAGGCTTTTTAAAGGCCGCCCCCGGGCTTGACCCAGATGCTTTAATTGTAATTTTGACCACGGGGAATGGCTTAAAAGACATTGCATCGGCAAGCTTGGGTATTAGCATGCCCCAAACCTTGATCCACTCCGTTGATGACATTTTATAAAAAAGGATTGACCGTGATTGATTTAACTATTCATTCCAAGACACTTGAAAAAAATATTGCCTATTGCCGGGGAAAGGGGATTACCCTGCCCACATTTGCCATGATGAAAAATCCGGGCATGGTTCCGGAAAAAATAAAAGATCAGCTCAAAACCATTGGGCTGTGGGACCTGCATTCGGCAAACCTCTATAGAATCACCTGGAACAATGAACCCCAGGACACAGGAGGGCTGTTTGGCCGTGTAAACCATTTTGTGCTGCCGCCGGAGCTTACAGGATGCCGGGCCAATATTATCATGCTGGCCGGCCGCTGGTTTCCCACGGGAGCCCACAAGGTCGGTGCAACATACGGCTGCCTTGCCCCAGGGTTAGTAACAGGTCAGTTTGATCCCCAGAAAACAAAGGCGGTCTGGCCATCCACTGGAAATTATTGCCGTGGCGGAGCCTATATATCTGCTCTTCTGGCAAGCAAAGCCATTGCCATTCTGCCCCAGGAGATGTCAAAGGAACGCTTTGAATGGCTGAGTCAAATTGCCGGCCAGGTCATTGCAACCCCTGGCTGCGAATCCAATGTCAAAGAGATCTTTGACAAATGCTGGGAACTGAAAAATTCAGGAGAAGACTTAAGAATATTCAACCAGTTTGATGAAATGGGCAACCCCTTGTGGCATTATACAGTGACGGGAAATGCCATTGAAAAACTTTTGGAACAATACCTGACACCAGGTAAAAGATTAGCAGGGTTTATATCCTCATCTGGTTCCGGCGGAACCCTGGGTGCTGGTTATTATCTGAAACAAAAATTTCCGCGCTCCAAGATAGTTGCAGCAGAAGCGCTCCAGTGTCCCACTCTTCTTAACAATGGATTTGGTGCCCACCGTATTGAAGGTATTGGCGACAAACATGTGCCCTGGGTTCATAATCTCAAAGAAACCGATTTTGTGGTGGCCGTGGATGATGAAGTTCCCATGAGAGCCCTGCGTCTTTTCAACGAACCCCTGGGAAAAAAGGCCCTGGTCAAAAGCGGGGTGGATGCAAACCTTGTGGAAAAGCTTGATCTTCTGGGTATTTCAGGAATAGGCAACATGGTTGCTGCAATCAAGTTTGCAAAATACAATGAGCTGACTGAAGATGATTTATTGGTCTCCATTGCCACGGATTCCATGCAGCTGTACGGGTCAAGATTAAGTGAACTTGAACAGGAGCGGGGAGTTTACACTGACACCAATGCCATAAAGGACATGGAACTTATCAGCGCCATTACCATTGACCACACAAAAGAGCTGTCCTATTATGACAGAAAAGCTATTCACAACTTAAAATACTATACCTGGATCGAACAGCAGGGCCGGGATGTGGAAGAATTGAACGACCAATGGTATGATCATGACAATTATTGGTACCCCATGTTTGATCAGGTCGATTCCATTGACAAGCTGATAACTGAGTTCAATGAGCGCGTGGGCCTGCTTTAAAAATATTTTTACCATAAAGAAGAACACGAATAAATTATTATTTTTTCCTTTCATGTTCTTCATAAAGGATGCATGGCCGGAATTAGAACCAAACCCAGATTTATATTACCAGGATGGAGAAAAAAAACATGGACACAATAGGTATACAAGAACAGATAAAACAGCTTTCCCTTTTAAGTACTAAAAAAATGTTTCTGGATGATTTTCTGCTGACATGGGACAGGAGTGATGATGAAATCGCTGCTGTGTTCAAGGTCGCAAAAATCCTCATGAACATGCGCAAAAAAAATATATCCACCCGGGCCTTTGACAGCGGCCTTGCCATTTCATTGTTCCGCGACAATTCCACTCGGACTCGGTTCAGCTTTGCCAGTGCCAGTAATATGTTAGGTCTTAACGTCCAGGATCTGGACGAAGGAAAATCCCAGATTGCCCATGGTGAAACCGTTCGTGAAACTGCCAATATGGTATCATTCATGGCCGACGTTATCGGTATCAGGGACGACATGTACATTGGCAAGGGCAACGCATATATGCGAGAAGTTGCAGCATCCGTGAGCCAGGGGTATGAAGCCGGTATCCTGGAGCAGCGTCCTACACTGGTCAACCTCCAATGCGACATTGATCATCCCACCCAGTCCATGGCAGATGCCCTGCACCTGATCCAGCATTTTGGAGGCCTTGACAAGCTTAAAGGTAAAAAAATCGCCATGTCATGGGCATATTCACCCTCCTATGGAAAACCCCTGTCAGTTCCCCAGGGAATTGTAGGACTCATGACCCGGTTCGGCATGGACGTTGTCCTGGCCCATCCAGAAGGATACAGCATTATGCCGGAGGTCGAAGAAATTGCCAATAAAAATGCCGAGATTTCAGGCGGTTCCTTTACCAAAACAAATTCCATGGCAGACGCATTTAAGGATGCCGACATTGTCTATCCTAAAAGCTGGGCTTCTTTCAATGCCATGGAAAAACGGACCGACCTTTACGGCAATAACGACATGGAAGGTATCAAAGCCCTGGAAAAAGAGCTTTTGGCACAGAATGCCAATTTCAAGGAATGGGAATGCACAGAAACCCTCATGGACCTGACCCGTGACAAGAGCGCTCTTTACATGCACTGCCTTCCTGCCTATATCACGGGTGTCAGCTGTAAGCAGGGTGAAGTGGCTGCCTCGGTCTTTGACCGGTACAGGAATCCTCTCTATGTTGAGGCAAGCTATAAACCCTATGCAATAGCAGCCATGATCTTTTTGGCCAAGTTCAGCAACCCGGCTGAAAAACTCATGGAACTTCTTAAACGCGACGGCCGGCGCATCCTTTAAGACTCAATTTTTCATCAAAAACCGGATAGCTGAAATCCAAGAATTTTATTTATCCGGTTTTTTATATCAAACATTATTGGACCATGACCCTAAGGACCTCAAATGAAATAAATTGAGCAGAAATAGCGCAGGATTTTGGTTCATCTACAAGGCGCATCAAATGTTTAATACTATACGTATTAGGCCTTTGGTGCAACACAGTAGATGGAGCAAAAGACAAGCAATTTCGTTCAAGTTATAAAATTTGTGGTCCTAAGTTAATATAGGCAAATTTTCTAAAGAAAATTTACGTCTAATTTTTTCAGAGCGGCTTCCATGTTGTCCATTGCTTTTTCAAGATTTTCATAGGAATTGGCATAGGAGATTCGAATATGCATATCGCCCCAGGGAACAACAGCTATGGATGCCTCATCCAAAAGATAGGTGCTCAAATCCTGTGAAGACATTCCCAGGTTTTCAACATTTATAAAAATATAAAAGGCGCCTTTGGGTTTAAATACTGAAAGTCCCGGCATATCAAGCAGTCTTTCCACCATCATGATCCGCCTGCGGTTAAATTCACCGGTCATTTTTTCCACATCTTCCTGTGACCCTTTTAAGGCTGCTACTGCACCATACTGGGCAAAACTTGTGGCACAGACAGTGACGTACTGGTGGATGCGGATCAGTCCTGCTATCAGTTCTCTGCAGGATGCAAGATACCCCAGGCGCCAGCCGGTCATGCAATGGCTTTTAGAAAAGCCATTTAACGTAATGGTCCTTTCATGCATCCCGGGCAGGCTTGCAATGGAAAAATGTTTATACCCATCATAAATATTTTTTTCATAAATTTCATCCGAGAGGACAAAAAGATCATTGTCTATGGCGATTTGGGCAAGCTCTTTTAAAATGGTTTCAGAGTAAACGGCTCCCGTGGGGTTGTGGGGTGTATTGATGACGATCATTTTGGTTTTTGATGTGATCTTTTCAATGCAATCCGCTATAACCGGTTCAAAGTCATTCTCCTGTTTCAGGGGCACAAAAACGGGAATAGCCTGTGCCATCTTGGCGCATTGTGCATAGCAGGGAAAAGAGGGGGTCAAAATAATCACTTCATCTTCAGGATCCAAAAGGGCCATCATGGTCAGGAAGATACCCTCGGTGGCACCAATGGTTACAATGATCTCATCAGAGGGATCAAAGACAAGACCATTATCCTGTTTAAACTTTTCCGCAATGACATCTCTGAGCTCAGGAATGCCATAATTGGATGTATAGTGCACTTTTCCTTCTGATATCGCATTCATGGCTGCTTCTTTTATATGACAGGGGGTATCAAAATCCGGTCTTCCGATTTCCAGGTGAATAATTTTTTCCCCCTGTTTTTCCCGGCGGGTCGCTTCCTCAACAATTATTCGGATAGGTTGAAATGGAATGATATCCATTCTTTTTGCCAATTTCATGTTATTGTCCTTTATTTTATCTGTTCGTTTTTGACAGTTTAAATTAACTGATATTACCTTGTTAGAATAACAAAATCAAACCATAACCCTGAAAAGATCACAATTTTAGATGGTTTTATAAAATACGGAAAACCAAGTTTGTTATTGACAACCAAAGCCTGGATGAATATAGCTCAATCAACATACGTGTGGCTGTTTAAAAGTAGGAATAATTGCTATTATGACGGATTCAAAAAATTAAAGGTAAACATGGAAAAACTCATTATTACGATTGCACCAACCGGTTCTGTTCCAACCAAAAAAAATAATCCAAATGTCCCCATAAGGCCGGATGAAATAATTAAAACCGGAATTTTATGTGAAAAAGCCGGGGCATCTATTATCCATGTTCATGCCCGGAATCCTGTTGATGAAACAGCATCAACAGAGTTCCACCTGTTTGAGGAAATCCATCAAGGCCTTAAACAGGAAACAAATCTGATTATTCAGATTTCCACTGGTGGAAGAGCTGGTATGGAGTACGAACAGCGATGTGAAAGACTATCCTTAAAGCCTGAAATGGCCAGTTTAACAACAGGGTCTGTTAATTTTCCTTCATCCGTCTATGTCAATAGCCCTGATCTTATTTGTGCCCTGGCAAAGGACATGGAAACCCATGGCATAAAACCTGAAATCGAGGTTTTTGACACGAGCATGATTCAAAATGCGTTAGATCTGGCAGATCAGGATTTGATAGACCAGCCCCTGCATTTTGATTTTGTCATGGGTCTAAAGGGTGCTATCCCGGCAACAATAGAAAATCTTGTCCATCTTAAAAACAGCATTCCCCATGGATCAACCTGGACTGTGGCCGGGATAGGGGCTTTTCAATTGCCCATGGGTATCCATGCCATTGCCATGGGAGGGCATGTCCGGGTCGGATTGGAAGATTGTATTTATTTTAGCAAAGGCAAGCTTGCTTCCAATGAACAACTTGTAAATCGAATTGTGCAATTGAGCAATATAATGGGCAGAGAAATAGCTACACCTGATGAGGCAAGGGAAATCCTTGGTTTAAAGTAAATAGTGCTTGACCGAAAACCGCTGACTTCCCTGATTACTGCGTTGGACTAAAGGTTTTTTAAAAATAAAAGGACAAAAAATGTTAGAAATTCCAGGAAATGTTTTTCCACGAAGATTGGATGCCCTTCTGCCCATGGCTAAAAAGGCCCATGGCATTTATATTGAGGATGAAAATGGCAAACAATATATGGATGCCAGCGGCGGTGCTATTGTGGTTAATGCAGGCCATGGACGAAAAAAAATTGCAAAAGCAATTTATAATCAGATCTTATCCCATGATTATATTCATCCCACCATGTTTGCAGCTAAATCTGTTGAGATGCTTGCAGCATCTCTTGCAAAAAAAGCACCCGGTGACATCAACAGGTTCTATTTTTTTTCCGGGGGGTCTGAAGCCAATGAAGCAGCCATAAAACTTGCCCGGCAGATCCATGTTGAAAACGGCAATGAAAGCAGGTATCGCCTCATCGCCAGATGGAAGTCATACCATGGACTAACCCTGGGTTCCCTCGGAGCCATGGGAAGAACAAGTTTTAAAAAGTATTTTACCCCTTTATTAAAAGAAAATCTGCATATCCCGGCTCCCTATTGCTATAGATGCTCCTTTGGTCTGACATATCCTTCCTGTAAGGTCAGATGTGCCACGGCCCTTGATGAAATGATTGAAAACGCAGGGCCTCAAACCATATCTACCTTTATTGCCGAGACGATTCCCGGGGCATCAATCGCTGCCTGTTTCCCGCCAGATGAGTATTTACAGACAATTGCCAGGATCTGTGACCACCATAATGTTCTTCTTATCCTTGATGAGGTGATGTGTGGTATGGGCAGGACAGGAGAATGGTTTGCCTGTAATCATTTCGATGTTGTCCCGGATATCTTGACCCTTGGCAAAGGACTTGCCGGAGGGGTCATGGCTCTTTCAGCCTTTGGTGTTAAAGAAACTCATTTTAACACCATAAAAGACAATAGTGGCGTTTTTATGCATGGGGGAACTTTTTCCCACCATCCTGTTGCTGCAGCAGCAGGACTTGCTCTAATTGAAATTCTTGAGCAGGAAAAACTTGTTTCCCGGGTGAAAATAAAGGGTGAAAAATTAGGAGATCTACTAAAAAAACACTTGCTGCCTTTGGCCCAGGTCGGAGATGTCCGGGGAAAAGGGTTTATGTGGGGCATTGAGATAGTAAAGGATAAAAAAACAAAAGAACCGTTTAAACGGTCTTTAAAAACGGTGGAAGGTATCTGGGCTGATCTTTTTGAGAAAGGATATATTACTTACAAATCAAGTGGACTTGCCAGCGTTGATGGCGATGCCCTTGTCATTGCACCGCCTTACATCATTAAAGATGACGAGATGGAGATGCTGGTCAAGGCAATTAAATCCACATTCATAGAATTTTTTAATTAACTAGTGCCTGACCGAAAATCTGAAAATTGGCGGTTTTCAGTTGAGCTTTAACTATATTTTTTAAAGGAGTTAAACATGCCTGAATTGGCCTATCTAAACGGAGTAATACGTCCCATTAATGAAACCTATGTTCCCATTGAGGACAGGGGATATCAGTTTGGAGATGCAGTTTATGAATTCATAGCAAGTTATAATGGAAAATTTTTTTGCATGAAAGAACACCTGGACAGGCTGGAGAAGTCCATGGAAGGTCTGTCATTTCCAAAGGTGGATAGAAACTTTATTCAAAATGCCATTGATGAGCTTTTTGAAAAAGCCGGGATGGCCAGGGCAGGACTTTATATTCAGATCTCAAGGGGTGTAGCGCCAAGGGATCATGCCTGGGCCAAAGATATAAAACTGCAGATTATAATGACCATAAAAAAGGTGGCTGAGCTTGATTCCAAAATACGAAAGCAAGGGATAGACATCATTACAGTGCAGGATGAAAGATGGTCAAACTGTGATATCAAGACAGTCCAGATCCTTTTCAATGCAATGGCAAAACAGAAAGCCAAAGACCAGGGTGCCTTTGATGCAATTTTTGTTTCAAAGGATGGAATCGTAAGGGAGGGAACCAGTTCTAATTTTTTCATTGTCAAAGATGGCGGTATCATCACCCATCCGTTGACAAAAAACATTCTTCCCGGCATAACCAGAATGGTGGTAATGGATCTTGCCCGCAATCTGGGGATAAAGGCTGAAGAAAAATTTTTGTCAAAAACAGATCTTTTTTCTGCCGAAGAAGCATTTTTAACTGGGACGGTTACTGAAATCCTTGGAATAAAAACAATTGACGGTGTGCCCATAGGCAAAGGAAAACCAGGGGAGATCACCCAGAAACTCTATAGAGCATTAAGAGAAAAAGCAGAATAAAAAGGGTAACCATTTTATGCCAAATTTACAGGACCAAAGATTCTCCTCTCAAGCCATCTGTAAGATCCTTTTGGCAGCCAACTTGATTTCAAAGGATCAGGCCCTGGATCTTTTAAAAAAAGAAAATAGTGTAAAACATATTCTTGTCAAACAAAAGACTCCCCAAAAAGGGGATCAAGTATCAAAAGACCAGCCGGCGAATCTGATTTCCTTTATCGATGTCCTTTTATATTTAAAAATACAACGGGCAGATCAACCCATAAAAAGATTAGATGAAGATTTGATTTATAAAACTTTAGCTGCCGCCTGGAAGGTTCCCTATAAAAAAATTGATCCCTTGAAACTTGAATTAAACCTTGTGACAGGAACGATATCTAAATCTTTTGCCAAAAAGCATTTGCTGTTGCCCCTTTTTATAGAGGAAGGCAAATTGATTGTTGCAACCTCTGATCCCTTTGATTTTGAGGCTATCAAAGATGTTGAAATGGTTTCAAAACTTAAGGTAAAGCCCGTTGTCAGTGCAAAATCAGATATTGAAAAACTGATCAATGAATTTTATGGATTCAGGTATTCCATTTCTGCGGCAGAAGATCTTTTTTCAGCAAAGGGGCTTGATATAGGCAATTTGGAACAATTTGTTCATCTAAAACCCCTGGATGATCAAGCCTCAACAGACCAGCATATTGTTAATGCAGTTAATCATTTGTTTGCTTATTCCTTTGACCAGAAAGCCAGTGATATACATATTGAACCCAAGCGGGATATCTGCCTTGTCCGACTGAGAATCGATGGGGTGCTAAATACAGTATACAAACTTCCCAAAAAACTTCATGCTGCCGTGGTCAGCAGGATTAAAACCCTTTCCGGGCTGGATATGGCTGAGAAAAGAAGACCCCAGGACGGGCGGATTAAAATAGAAAAAGATAAGACAGAGGTTGAAATAAGGGTCTCTACAATTCCAGTGGCATTTGGTGAGAAAGTGGTTTTGAGAATCATGGACCCGGAAGTTCTTTTCCAGGATCTTGAAAGCTTAGGGTTTTCTCAAGATGATTTTAATAAATATAAAAAACTGATTGCCCGGCCATTTGGTATTATTCTTGTGACAGGACCTACAGGTTCAGGAAAGTCAACCACGCTGTATTCAAGCTTGAGAATGCTGTCCTCACCTAAAGTGAATATCACAACCATTGAAGATCCCATTGAAATGATCCACGAGGAGTTTAACCAGATTGCTGTACAGCCAGCCATTAATGTTACCTTTGGCTCTGTCCTGAGAAATATACTCCGCCAGGACCCGGATATTATCATGGTGGGTGAAATAAGGGATAAAGAAACAGCCCAGGCTTCTGTTCAGGCGGCATTGACAGGTCATCTTGTCCTTTCCACGCTTCATACAAATGATGCAGTCTCCGCAATTTTCAGACTGCTTGACCTGGGGATTCCTCCCTATCTTATCCATTCATCAGTGAATGGGATTGTGGCACAGAGGCTTGTCAGAAAAATCTGTCCCTATTGTGCCCAGGAATTTGAAATGGATACAAAAGAACTTGCAGGCCTTGGCCTTAAAATTAATGCCCAGGGCCTAATCAGGCTTAAGCATGGGAAGGGCTGTGTGAAATGCAGGAATAAAGGATATAAGGGCGAACCGGGATTTATGAAATTATGCCCTACTCAGAATCTCTCAAAGGCTTGACCACAAAAGATACAGGGCTGGAAAGGCTGAGGGAAAAGGCTTTAGCAGAAGGGCTTGTTCTTTTACGGCAGAACGGTATTAAAAAAATGCTGCAGGGCCAGACCACCTATCAGGAAATCTTGAGAGTGACCGGGGACTAGTTAGCGTTTGAACGAAAACTCACCCATCTACTG
>JAHJDU010000581.1 GCA_018812385.1 Pseudomonadota bacterium | reverse complement strand
TTTTCGGTCAGGCACTAAATAGCTGAAATCCGTTTTTGTATATTTTTTTTTCTAATTTTCCAAGACCTTAATTTAATGAAAATGATATTACCTGACCAATATTACCTGATCAATAAACTTGCATTTTCAATGCAGGCCATATCCTTTTTAAATACCTTAACAAGAGGCTGTATAATATTTATTTTTATTTTTACCACCCCTATTTTATGGCAGCTTTTACCATCCAGGGCTGTTTTTAGAAAGATATTTATCCGGCCTGTTTTTGCCATCATGGATAATGCCGTGCCACCGTTGCCCTTATAATCTGTCTTTAAAATATCAAAGGCCCTGGCAAAATCCTGATTATCAAAATACTCCATAAAGGTGTCGGATCCAATGCCATCCATGCACTCTGAAAGGACAATCAGGCTGCCTTTGTCCTTTACAAACATGGCTGCGTTATTAATGGCCTTATGGGCCTGGATAAAATTAATGTCTTTGGGAAATCCACCACAGGAGGCAATGACAAGTTCATATTGTTTTTTTGTACTGGCTTTATAAAATGGATCAAGGCGTTTGCATGCCCTTAAAAAATCATTGTATGTATTTCCGACAATGAGCTGACACACCCGTCCTTTTGAATCAAGAATCCCATGAATTGACACCCTTTGCATCTCAATCGCATCATCAATCTGTTTTAAATCCTCGGCCAGTGGATTGTTTTCAAGATTTCCTGGTCGGCAACCAGGGCTTAGTTTTTTTAAGTCTTTATCAAGAAAAAGAGCGTGGTTCTGATAAATATCAGGCTTATACCCTAATCCTGGGAACAGCAATTTTCTGCCGCCGCCATATCCGGCAAAATAATGATGGGACAAGGCGCCAAAAGTAATGATCAGATCACTTTCAAGAATATCTTTTCGAACATGAATCATTGTGCCGCGATGGGTTTTACCCAGATATGTAAAAAGGCTCTTATCATTGCAGTCATGATGAATAAACCTGTATTTTTGATATGTATCGCCATAGGAGTTCAGGCATTCTTTATCGATCTGTCTTGAATGGGTGCCGTAGGCGATGAAAAATTGAATCTGCCGGGGCTGGATGCCTTTTTGAAGCAGGATATCTAAAACCCATGGCAGGTAGGTCTTATAATCGCAAAGCCTTGTTTTGTCGGCCACCACAATGGAAACAACCTTACAGGAGGACAGGTTTTCGGGCAGGTGCAAAGAAAAATCATCTGCAAACTTTTCCAAGGTGATTTGAAAGTCAGGTTCCCGGATGCTTAAAATGTCTGCATTCTCAGGCACTTCAATAGTATTAAAACCTTTTCCATATTTAAATTCAATGTTTTTGAGCATAAATCCCCTGGAGGTTGTCATAAAAACATATGTCTTTATACCCTGAATGTTCAAGCCTTTTCATGGTATTTTTTATAAAATTATCCTTTTCTTTTATTTTTTTCGGACTGCCCGTGTAATGGAATAGTTTTGAATGGGGTGCCATGACCCTGAAAAGTGCGTCATAAAATTTTTTTCCATAAAGATCTCCCGTGGCTGACGTAAATCTTGGCGGATCATGAATCACGCTGTTAAACATGCCATTTTCAAATCTGTCAATCTCACGGGTGATGTCAGCATGGATCAGTTCCAGTCTTTTGTCTTCAGCTGTTTTCAGCCAGGGGTTTAAATTGCGTATTTTTATAACGGCCCGGCTTTTTTCCGTTGAAACTACTTTTTTTGCCCCGGCTTTTAAAGCAAACAGGGCTGAATACCCAAGTCCGCCGCAGGTATCCAAGACCTGATCCTCTGCCTTGACAACCAGCTGTGTCTTTAATTTTGCATCAGTTAAGGGATCAATGTCTTTAGATCGATGCATCTTGATTCCGTTGATTTCCAGGGTTGGTGCACCGGCAGTGGGTACCAGTTTATAATACCCGTCGCTTCGAACTTCCACAGGGATCAACTCTTTATTTTGAAAGATAAAAATTTTGTTTTTAAATGAGGATATGGGCTCAAGCTTTTTCATATCAATAAACGTATCATTATCAAGGATCAGCCTGTCTGCCTCAATTTGCCATACTTTTTCAGACAGATTCAGGTCCAGGGACAGACTGACACTTTGGGCACCATTCCCCATGGCATCAAGAATTTTTGTAACAACCTCAAAATAAAAATAGTATGGTTTATTCATCGGCTTCAAAAATCAATACTGCCCGGAGTTCTGGGGAAGGGTATGACGTCCCGGATATTATTGATCCCTGTAATCATCATTAAAAATCTCTCAAACCCCATGCCAAATCCTGAATGTGGCACAGAACCAAATTTTCTGGAATCCAGGTACCACCAATAATCTTCCATTGGCAGGTTATAATCTTCCATTCTTTTTTCCAGCACGGATAATCGATCTTCCCTCTGGCTGCCCCCGATGAGTTCCCCGATTCTGGGGACAAGAAGATCTACTGCTGCAACGGTTTTTCCATCATCATTCAACCGCATGTAAAAAGGCTTGATTTCCTTTGGATAATCCGTGAGAAAAATGGGTTTCTTAAAATAAACTTCTGCCAGAAAACGTTCATGTTCTGATTGCAGATCCGTTCCATATTCAACGGGAAATTCAAACTTCTGTTTGGATTTAAGCAGAATTTCAATGGCTTGGGTATAGGAAATCCTGCCGAATTGTGTGTTCAAAAGAATATCAAAGAGTTTGGGTAATGATTTATCCACAAAACTTGTGAAAAGATTCATATCCTCGCTGCATTCATTTATGGCATGCTGGGTGAGATATTTAACAAGTTCCTCACCATGATCCATATTCTCTTTTAAGTCGCAAAATGCCATTTCCGGTTCCAGCATCCAGAATTCTGCTGCATGACGGCTGGTATTGGAATTCTCCGCCCTGAATGTCGGACCAAAGGTATAGACATCACCTAAGGCAAGGGCAAACATTTCAGCAGACAACTGGCCTGAAACAGTCAGGTTTGCTTCCTGGCCAAAAAAATCTTCTTTAAAATCCATTTTGCCTTGTTTTTTAACCATCTCAGGATCAAGGTTGGTTACCCTGAACATTTCACCGGCACCTTCAGCATCAGATCCGGTAATCACAGGGGCGGTCAGATACCTGAATCCTTTTCCCCTGTAAAATTTATGAATGGCAAAGGCCATCTCTGATCTGAGTCGAAAGATGGCGCCATACTTGTTTGTCCGTGGCCTTAAGTGGGCAATTGTTCTTAAAAATTCATCTGAATGTCTCTTTTTCTGGAGGGGATAGGAGTCCTGTGCCATATGTATAATTTCAATATCTGAAGCCTGGACTTCCCATTTCTGGCCTTCTCCGGGAGATTCAACAAGCTGTCCTACAACAGCTATTGAAGTACCCGTGGTAATGGTTTCTATATCTGAATAATTTTTCAGATCCTTGTTTGCAATAATCTGGATGTTTTTAAGGCATGACCCGTCATTAATCTCCATGAAACAAAATTCTTTTGAATTCCGTCTGGTTCTGACCCAGCCTTTGATAATGATTTCTCCAGGGGTTTTCTCAAGCGTTAACAGCACATTGATTTTTGTTCTTTTCATTGATTTATCCTGCAAAAAATAATATGTTAGAAAATTTGATTGTAACTAATTGTAGCCAACTTACATTTATTTAAAGATTAGTTTTTAAAATTTCACTATCATGCATAAACAAATTTATCAAGATATCCTTGCACTGGTCCAGACACCAACACGATATACCGGCAATGAGATCAATGCTGTTAAAAAAGACCTGAAAAAAGTGGCGCTGACCTTTGCCCTGGTCTTCCCAGACCTGTATGAAATCGGAACATCCCATTTTGGACTGCAGATTCTCTATTCCATTTTAAACAAACATGAAAATATTGCGGCAGAACGATTTTTCATGCCTGCCCCGGACATGGAAGCCTATCTTTTGGAAAAAAACATTCCCTGCTTATCCATGGAATCCCAAAGGCAATTAAAAGACTTTGATATCATCGGAATCAGCCTGCTTTATGAGTTGAACTTTACCAATATTTTAGCCATGTTAAGCCTGTCCCATATCCCCTTTTATTCAAGGGAACGCGAAAATGCCTTTCCCCTGATAATTGGCGGAGGACCCTGCACTTTCAACCCTGAACCCCTGGCTGACTTTTTTGATGCCTTTGTTATCGGGGATGGTGAAGAGGTTGCCGTTCAAATTTCAAACCAGGTAATTGAATTCAAGCAACAGGGGGATGGTCAAAAAAAGACCCTGCTCAAACTCTTGTCAAAAATAGACGGGGTCTATGTACCTTCATTTTTTGAACCGAGTTATAACGGGAATGGAATTCAAACTCTATCCCCTTTATTTGAAAATTATAAAATTGTTAAAAGAGCCTTTCTGCCAGCTCTTACAAAAGATAGTTTCCCAACATCACCGATTCTTCCCTTTGGCAAACCCATACATGACAGGCTGCGGCTGGAGATCGCCCGGGGGTGTTCAAGGGGATGCCGATTCTGCCAGGCAGGCATGATATACAGACCCGTCAGGGAACGATCATTGGAAGACCTGATAGAAATTGCACATACCTCTTTAAAAACAACGGGACATTCCGACATCTCTCTTTTGTCCCTTTCCACAGGGGATTATTCAAACCTGCCCCAATTAATGGAACGGCTGCTTGACCTGAGCCAGGGATATTGCAATGCCATATCCCTTCCTTCTATAAGGGCGGAGAAACTGACCCCGGAACTGATGAATATTATAAAAAAGGTCAGAAAAACCGGATTTACCATTGCCCCGGAGGCTGGTACTCAGCGATTGAGAGATATCATCAATAAAAACCTGACTGAAGAAAGCATTACAGCAACTGTTAAAAATGCATTCAACCTTGGCTGGAAAAATATCAAACTCTATTTTATGATGGGGCTTCCCTTTGAAACATCAGAGGACATAGAGGCCATCTGCAGTCTTTCCAAACGACTGGCGTCAACCTATGCCAAAGGCAAAACAATCATTAACGTCAGTGCAAACACTTTTATTCCCAAAGCCCATACCCCTTTTCAACGATGCGCACAGATCACTCTTGCTGAGACAAAGGAAAAACTGCAATATTTAAAAGATAATTTAAGGCACAAAAAACTCAATCTCAAATGGCAAAGTCCTGAGATGAGTCTGGTTGAGGGCGTTTGGGCCAGGGGGGACAGAAAATTGTCAAAGCTTCTGGTAGCGGCTTTTGAACAAGGATGCCGCCTGGATGGCTGGAACGATAAGTTTGATTTCTCATTATGGCAAAATGCCTTTGAAGAAACCGGAATTGATCCCTTGTTTTATACCTTTCGTAAGCGGGATGAAGCAGAACCCCTTCCCTGGGATGTAATTGATTCAGGGGTATTGCCTGATTTTTTAAAAAAAGAATTTCAAAAAGCCAAACAAGCATCACTCACACCTGACTGCAGAGAAAATGACTGCACGGGATGCGGTGTCTGTGATTTTAAAAAAATAAAACCCGTGCTGTACGAAATCCAAAAAACCGACAAAAAAACCGATCTCATCCAGGGTGCCGGATTAAAAAGAATACCGGATGATGCTTTTAAAAAATTTGAATTATCCTTTTCAAAACTTGAAAAAGCAAGGTTTTTCGGACACCTTGAACTTGCTACCATTTTTCAGAGAGCTATAAAAAGGTCCGGGTTATTTGCCAAATATTCACAAGGATTTAACCCTTTAATGCAGCTTTCATTTGACAATGCCCTGCCCGTTGGAATGGAAAGCGAAGAAGAGATTCTTTTTATCTACCTTGAAAAGGACATGGCGCTCAATACAATTATTGACAACTTAAACAAAACACTACCTGAAGGCCTTTGCATAACAGGATGCAAGCACTTTAACCGCCTCAAGGGAAAAAACCAGGACACTTCTTCATATATCATTAAATTTTCTGATCTTTGTCTTGAAAAAGAAAAAGTGGCTGCCTTTTTGGATTTACCCGAATTTATTGTTGAAGACTTGAGCAAAAAAAAGAAAATAAGAAAAACAGATCTACGCAAATCAGTAAAGAAAATATCTTTTATTGATTTGCAAACCATTGAAATGGTTTTACAAAAATATAATGAACGAAATGTAAGACCCATGGAAATTCTGACAAAATATTTTAAAATAGATGAAAATCTCATAAAAAAAGCCAGAATAAAAAAGATAACCTGCGTGTGACCTTCAGGTTAAAGGTCACACGTAACATAAAGGTCACACGTAACATAAAGGTCACACGTAACATAAAGGTCACACGTAACATAAAGGTCACACGTAAAACAAGGAT
>JAHJDU010000580.1 GCA_018812385.1 Pseudomonadota bacterium | reverse complement strand
CCCGCATTGAAGACCCTCATATTATTTTTTCCATTAAAGACAATGGCAAAGGGATAGACGAGAATAAAAAAGATAAAATATTCAACCTTTTCTTTTCTGATAAAGGAAATAAGGGAACAGGCCTGGGACTTTTTATTGCATCACGATCCATCAAACAACATGGCGGAACCATAACTATTAACTCTCAATTGAATAAATATACTGAATTTATAGTCACCCTGCCTTTAAAATAATCCTTTTTCCGGTCTTTTGTGCCAGAGACGGGAACCCTTTGGTTTCAAAATAATACTGGTTAATTCACGGTTTCCTGATATTTGTTGACAAGTGTATTGACTTTTTTCATGAAAAAGTCACGGATAGTTTCAGCGGTTTGGGTGGTGATGACAGGAATTTCTTCAGAAAGTTTTTCTATTATCGTCTCGTCAATATCAGTAATTTTATTAACTGAAAATAAATCCACCTCTCCACCTTCCAGCAGCAATCCACAGCCACCGGCAGCGCCTAAAAACTCATCATCAATAAAAATGGGGATCACAATTTTGACCAGACCTGCATCACATTCCTCGATCACCGGTTTTTTTGTCCGCCGTGCCTGGTTGGCCAGATTCATGTGGGCAGTGGCGCAGATAAAACTCTGGCCTTTGTCTGTTGATTTGATTTCCGGGCAGATTTTGTTAGCCCAGTTTTTGGTATCTGTTATTCTTATGCCATCTGTATTAAAAACAGAGCTTTGAAGGTTGAATTTTCTAAAAGATTCTTTTTCTATTTGAGCCCACGCTTCAAGGGGGGCAAGATCAGTAAGTTCCATTGATATCCTCTCTTTTAAATAAAATATTAATTCATAAAGTCTTATTCATTAACACCTTTTTGGTTTGAACATTATTTTCTAATGCTAAGGAGCGTATTCGTTACCAGTGTCCCTCAACGTTTGCTGCATCTGTAAAAGAAATGTTTCCTTTATTAAAATTTTTGACCGCATCTCGGACTATACCGGCAATATCACTGACCACCTTAACATTGGCGGCACCCAGGGTTTTAAAGGCATTGGGACCGCAGAATCCTGTCAAAAGGACTTCAGCATTTTTTTCACTGATACTGGCAGCAGCCTGAATTCCTGCACCTTTGAAGGAATTTGCATTTTTAGCATTATCAATCACTTCAAACTCAAGCGTAGCCGTATCGATGATAAGGATATAGGCTGCACGGCCGAATCTGGGGTCCACTTTTGAATCAAGATCCCGGCCTTTTGATGTTACTGCGATTTTCATGATAAATCTCCTAAGAATTTATATTTAAACTTGTCCACCACCACCGCCGCAGACCTGATCATTTTTGATTTCAAAAAGCTTGCCTGCAATCAGGTCTTCAACAACCGGTCTGATATCCTCACGCTCGGCATCGTGGTATACATCAATGCCCACCTGTCTGAAACCCATTAAAGGACGCATGCCAATGCCCCCCACAACCAAGGCCGTGACTTTGTTGTCTGCCAGAAGATTGACAGGCACCATGCAGCCACCCTGGACATGTTCCTGGTTTTGAAGTATTGTTACCTGTTTGATATGACTATCTTCAACATCGACAAATGTAAACACGTCACAATGACCAAAATGTCCTGCTCTCGTGCCGTCAAGGCCGCCCTGTCCGTTGGAGGGGATTGCGATTCTACCGTTTTTCATGTTTGTTTAACTCCTTAAATAATTCTTTTTGTTTAAAAGTTCAGGTTAATCGTACAATGTTCATAGCAGGCTGGGCCATTACATTTTCCCAGATTTTTCTGACAGCAAGGCTTGCCTGCGATTTCTCATCGGTTTCAATAATGTTTTTTCCTTGAATCATGGACTCAGTGAAATTTTTATCAAAAGGGATCTGGCCTGCAAAAAAGATATTTTTTTCTTTTGCAAGATCCTTTATAGCCTGGGTCTGGTCAAAATTCAGGTCATATTTGTTCACACAGACCATGGCCGGTATTTTAAAATGAACCGCCAGCTGACCCACTCGCGCAAGATCGTGTATCCCTGAAACCGTAGGTTCTGATACAATCAGAATCGCATTGGCCTGGCCCATGGAAGCAATAACAGGGCACCCGATTCCCGGTGGGCCGTCGGTCAGTATCAGATCAATATTTTTTTTCTGAACTATTTTTCTGGCTTCATGTCTGACAAGGGCCACCAGACGACCGGAGTTTTCTTGAGCAATCCCAAGTCGTGCATGAACCATAGGCCCGAAGCGGGTATATGAAATATACCATTCTCCGCAGGTCTTTATTGGGAAATCAATGGCCTTTTCAGGGCAAAGATCATAACATACACCGCATCCCTCACATTCAATGGGATCAATTTCAAAGGTGTCCTTTACCGCGTCAAACCTGCATAATTCAATGCACAGCCCGCAACTCGTACATTTATCAGGATTGATAATAGCAACGTTGCCCCCCTGAAAATCTGTTTTTTGTTGAATATCCGGGGCCGTGAGCAGATGAAGATCTGCTGCATCCACATCAGCGTCGCAAAGGATCATATTGTTTGAAAAAGATGCAAAAGCCGCAGCTATACTTGTTTTACCCGTGCCACCTTTTCCACTTAAAATCACCAGCTCTCTCATTTGCTACCCGCTCCTTTATCGGTCACATCTTTAACCGGATTTTTAACCAGACTTTTAATTTGATCAAACAGATCTAAAAATTTATCTTTATATTCAGGCATTTTTTCAACAACCAGTTCGCCTCTGGAATAGACCCGGGCAATTTTTTTATCAAACGGGATTTCCATAAGAATGGGGATGCCTTCTTTTTTAGCATATTCTTTGACACCATCGTTCCCCATACCGGCTCGATTTATCACAATACCATGGGGAATTTTTAAAATTTTAACGGCTTCCACAGCCAGTATCAGGTCATGAAGTCCGAAAGGAGTGGGTTCTGTGACCAGAAGAATAAAATCCGCTCCTTTCATGGCCGCGATCACCGGGCAGGAAGTGCCAGGAGGGGCATCAATGATATTTACCATCCTGTCGTTGGCATGGGCTCGTATTTTTTTTATAATCGGCACTGACATGACCTGGCCGACCTTCAAACGTCCGTGGATGAAAGATATGTCCCCTATACTGCCTGTTTCAATGTCCCCAAGTTCCCTGTCGCTTTCCGAAATCGCGTCTTCAGGACAAACCGCCATGCAGCCGCCACAGCTATGGCACAGTTCAGGAAAAGTAATCACCTTTTTGCCGACTACGGCAATGGCGCCGAACCTGCAGATCTCCATGCATTTTTTACAATAGTTACATTTATCTTCATCAATCAATGGAATTGGAGCAATTACGGCTTGTTTCTCTTTGATTTCAGGGTTTAAAAAAAGATGGGAATTCGGCTCTTCAACATCGCAGTCCATGAGTTGAACATTTTTTCCCAAAGAAAAGGCTAAATTGGTTGCCACCGTTGTTTTACCGGTTCCGCCTTTTCCGCTTGCAATACTGATAATCATCAGTTTTATTCTCCTTGTGACCTTAATTTATTTTTGTACAGACAATGTATTTTGTCTAAATGATCCAGAAGGTTTTGAACATCTGTTGTGCCGGGTATAGGGGGAAATTGCATGAGCACCCCCAAGCCTTCAAATTCTTCATGAAAATCTTTGTGTGAAAGCGTACTGACAACCACGCAATTCATAAATGGATTAAGCGTGATTGTTTTTTCAATCAGGGTTTTGCCACTCATATCTGACAGGTCTTCATCCGTAATCAGCAGATTATATAACCCATCTGCAATCATGGTTAATGCATTGCTTCCGGATTGTACCGGATCGATCCGGACGTTGTGGCTTTGAAAAGCATCTATCATATCTGAAAACAATGCGCTGTTACGGCTTGCCAATAATACTTTTATCATTTTGATAGGTTATCCCTTATTCTTTATATGGTTTGTATTCATATCTTTTTCAAATTTGACACAGCATTTTTTAACCCGTTTTGGCATCCCTGCCTTGGGTAGCCCGGCATGAAATATGCTGCAGAAACGGGGTTATTGTTCAGATACAAGTCCAGTAACTGTGCTGCGTTTCCGGTTACAAAAGGAATGAGTTTGATTCCTGAAAGGGCAATTAGATTTGCCGGTTTCTCGGAGATGGCGCCGCAGATCAGTATAGATATACCCATTTTTTTAAAATCATCAGGAAAACCTGCGCTGTTGGAATCAAAAGATTCATAGGATTTTTTGATAACCTTATCATTTTTAATCTGCGCTACAAGCAATGTCTGCGCTGAATCAAAAACAGGTGAAATTCTATTTCCCCAGATGGTTAATGCAATCTTCATACAAATCAAACTCCTTTCTGGAAAACTGTATTGCAAAGCTTATGCCAGAGAAGAAATCACAACTTAAGTCTGTTGGATTGCTTTAAATTCCAGTTTCTTATGTGTTTATTGATTGATTTTACATATGCGGTTGAGCGCTCACTGGAAAGGCAAAGTCGAATAAACGAGACTTTAAGAGTCGCTCTAATGCGACTTTTTTTGAGTGGGCCAGGCTTTCAGGGTTGCTGATCCTGCAGGTTGAAAACAAATTTAAAGTTTTATGCCCAGCTTTTTAATTCTTCTAAAAAGAGTGCTTTTGTGTATTCCAAGGTCTTTTGCTGCCAAGTTCCGATTGTCGCCATTTCGTGTCAGAGCATCTGTTATGAGCTTGATTTTAACGGCCTTAACCGGGTCATCTTTTTCGTCTACATTGACATTGGCCTGCAAAGATAGAAAATTGGGCAGATGGTGAAGGTTGATATATCCCTGGGAGCAGAGTACAAAGGCATGTTCTATTATGTTTTCAAGTTCCCTGATATTTCCAGGGAACTCATAGGACATAAGAACCTGGAGTACTCTCTTATCCATACCCTGGATAAACTTTTTCTGAAGCATATTCAATTTGTTGATGAACCGTTCCACAAGCAGGGGAATATCCTCCATCCGTTGCCTTAGAGGAGGCAGGATTAACCGAATGACATTTATCCGATAATAGAGGTCCTGCCGGAACTGGTTTTTTTTCAATAGCTCTGAAAGGTCCTGATTGGTGGCGGCAATAATCCTGACGTCGGTTTTTTCTTTGCTTAAACCACCAAGAGGGATGAATTCATGTTCCTGCAAAACCCGCAAAAGACTGACTTGGAAGGCAGGACTTGTATCTCCAATTTCATCAAGAAAAATAGTTCCGCCATGGGCCAGGGCAAACTGCCCTGGTTTATCTTTTATCGCATTGGTAAATGCGCCTTTTTTATATCCGAATAATTCTGACTCAAGGAGTGTATCAGGCATCGCACCACAGTTGATGGCAATAAACGGTTTTTCCTTCCTGGGGCTCATATTATGAATTGCTCTTGCCATAAGTTCTTTGCCAGTACCGGTTTCTCCTTCAATGAGTACTGAGGAATCACTGTCCGATATCTGGGGAAGAATATTAAAGATTTTTTTCATGGCAGCACTTTTGCTGACAATATCTTCAACCTTAAAGTTGCCGGAGAGTTCTTTTCTAAGTTCCTCAACAAGAGAATGGTCCCTGAATGTCTCGACCCCTCCGATGACATCCCCGTTTTTATCAATGAAAAGAGAGGTTGAAGTGGTGATGGGAATTCGTTTTTTTTCACTGTTAATAATATATCCGGATGTGCTGATAAAAGGCCTGCCCTCTTCCATGGTTTTTTTAAGGGCACAACCCTCTTCGCACATATTGGATCGAAAGACCTCCCAGCAGTGGCGCCCTATTGCATCTTTGCGGGCAATTCCAGTGATATCCTCTGCGGCACGGTTAAAGGAAGTGATCTCCCAATTGTAATCTATGGTAAAAACTCCGTCTGATATACATTCAAGAATTACCTTGGTGGTTTCTTCGGTAAGGGGGCCGAACATTTTTTTATTTATCATCATAAAAATCCATAGAATTCATATTAACTTCTATTGTCTATTTTTTCATAAATCATAGACATGCTCAAGTTATTTTTAATGTATTATTTTTAATGTATTTTAAAGTCGCATTATTTCTCCCCCATACAGTCGCATTTTTGCACTGTTTTCAATATCAAATAAAGATCTGTTAATGATGCTATTTTAATAACTATCTGTAATAATGTAATTATTGTTCCAGCAAAATGATTTATTTTATGTTGGCATAGTCCTTGCTTTTCACATTTTATGGCACAAAGATGGTTCTTCACCAGAAATTTATTTTTAACTAATAGGAGATTTATTAATGGTAGAAAAAAAGATTCTCAAGCTGGAAAATAGATCAGAAAATATAAATAAAGAAAAATCCAGAAAAAAGGCTATCCCTACGGAGGCGTCTATTGATCCTGCAACCCAGCAGATGATTGCGAGAGCACAGGATTTGAACATCGAGACAGTATTTGACCGGGCCCAAAATATGAAGCCGTGTAACATCGGCGTTCAGGGAATATGCTGCAAAAACTGTAGCATGGGGCCCTGCCGGTTACCTTTGCCAAAATCCGGTATCCAGGGAGAAGATGATCGGAAAGGGCTATGTGGTGCAACACCCAATACAATTGCAGCAAGAAATTTTATCAGGATGATAGCCGGCGGAGCTGCAGCCCATTCTGATCATGGCCGATGTGTAGCAGAAGTTTTTGTGAGTGCTGCAAACAAAGAAACAGATGTGTATAAAATAAAAGATCATGATAAATTATTATCAATTGCACCTTACTTCAACGTTGATATCAAGATTGAAGTTGATGGAGAATTAGTTGATCGTGATATTGATGAAATTGCAGTAGAGGTTGGTGAAAAGGCTTTAAATGAATGGGGAAAACCCAAAGGGGAATTGCTTTATCTTAAACGCGCACCAGAAGCTTTGTATAAAAAATGGAAGGATAACGGAGTTTGTCCTAGAAATATTGATAGAGAAATCGTTGAAATTATGCACCGGACCCACATGGGCGTGGACCAGGATTACAAGAACTTGATCAAACAGGGAACGAGAGCGTCAATCGCCGATGGATGGGGAGGTTCAATGATGGCCACCGATCTACAGGATGTTCTTTTTGGAACACCTTATCCCCTTGAATCTGAAGCAAACCTTGGTGTGATGAAGGAAGATCATGTTAACATTGTTATCCATGGACATGAACCTATTCTTTCTGAAATGATTGTAGTTGTTGCGCAATCCAGGGAAATGGAAGATTATGCAAAATCAAAAGGTGCAAAAGGGATACAGCTTTCAGGTATTTGCTGTACAGCCAATGAGATTCTCCAGCGCCATGGCGTGCCTCTCTGCGGTACATTTT
>JAHJDU010000579.1 GCA_018812385.1 Pseudomonadota bacterium | reverse complement strand
CTCACCTTCTGCTGATTTTTCATCTGGTAGAATAATCGAATTTCCATCTTCCAGCAGATGATGTCCCAGGGTCACCACCGCACCTGTGATGACTGGACTCACCACCTCGGCCTGGATGCCGTTCACAATACCGAGGGTAACCGGAATAAACCTGGCTTTTTGTTCCTGGGAATCAACTACAAAAACCCCTTGTGAGCCGTTTCTCTTGACAAGGGCTGCTATCGGAACCACTGCGACGTTATCATGTTCATAGAATTGTATTTGAACCCGCACAAACATACCTGGTTTCAGAAGCTTTTGTACATTGGGTATTTCGATTTCCACACGGGCCTCCCGGGATTTTTCTTTCAGAATAGGAGCTATGCGAATCACCTTTCCTCTGAAGGTGTCTCCCGGAAACGCATCAGTGGTAATGACTGCTTCCTGTCCAGTCTGAATTTTAGGATAATCCCGTCCGATTACATGTATGACGACAATGAGCTTTCCAACATCGAGAATAGAGACTATCGGAGTATTGGGCGCCAGCATGGCTCCTTCGTCTACAAAGCGCTCCCCCACTACTTTGTAGCCTGTGGTGTTGTTTTCAGGGACTTTAATCATAGCATAGGAAAGGCATACTTCAGCCATTTTCAGGGCTGCTTCTTTTTGAGATATCTGGGCACTGGCAACTTTCAGCTTTGCCTGCTGGGTTATAAATTCGGATTCTGCAGTATCAAGCTGGGATTCAGAGGCTATCTTCTTTTCCCTCAATACTTTGGTTCGTTCATACTCTCTTTTTGCGTTTTCTATGGTACTTCTTCGTTCCTCAAGGTTTGCCCGGGCAACTTCCAGTTCCGCCTTTGCCTGGATGACCTGTTGGTGATGTTCATCGTTGTCCAGTACGGCCACAAGCTGCCCGCTTTTGACAGTATCACCTATATTAACCAATAGCTTTTCAAGACGTCCGGCGATTTTCGGTGCCATAATAAACTCAGAAAGCGGATGCAAAGATCCGGTAAATTCCCCAATTTCCCGTATGGAGGCTTTTTTTACGAGTGCAACCTCAACGGCAACTGCTATGTTCTGACGTTGGCGCTTAAAATCCTTTGTGGAATCAGAAGCTTTTTGATAGATCTGCCAGCCTAAAACGCTGATTCCAGATAAAATAATAATGACAATAATTAATTTTTTCTTCATTCGGAAAACCTATAAACTTGTTTAAAAATAAAAAGTATTTTGTTATACAGCATTTGCATTCGATTATACAATCGAATTAGGAAAGAAACTTACTTTTTTATACAAGGTAATTTGATTAAATATTAAAGGAATGCAGCCTTTCCCAGAGCGCTTGCTCCTTTGAAAAATGATTAAACTCTTTTACCATTTTTGATATTTCTTTAAGAGGGACATAGTATGGCTCACCTTTCTCATTAATTGAGGGAATAATATCCCGTGAATTAGAATAGTTATCAATAGATTCTTTCCACCACCGGGGATGGAGTGCCTTGAACCCATATTTTTCTTCAAATTCATTTTGATGATTATAAATATAACTGCCCGGGTAATAGGAAAATCGCTGATATTTTATCCGCAAATACCCCCCCCTAAGCTTTGGGAAAGCCTGCTCTTTAAAAAATAGTTTAAATTCCTCATAGGTTTTTCCTGTTTCCCCCGGATGATTAAAAATCATAAACATGTCATGTAAAATCCCATATTCACTGCATACTTTTGATATGTTCAAAAAATTTTCAAGAAAAGATTCAGGGTTTATGGTTTTTCTCATGATCCTGAGCATGGTTTTTGATAGAGAATCAATTCCAAAATCAATCTTGATTTTCAATTTTGATAAAAGTCTTATATCCTCCTCATCCAGCAGGTCAACCCTGGTTTCTAACCAGAAATAAAGATCCAGGTCTTTTTTAATCAATTCCTTTAAAAATTCTTTGCGCCAGTTTTTATCAAATCCAAAACAGGCATCAAAAATGGGGATATAGCTGGGTGAAATCTGCTCATTAATTTTCAAAATATAATCAATGGCAATCTCAACTGAAAGGCTGGACCATTTCTTCTTGTATTCCATGCAGTATCTGCAATGAAAAGGGCATCCTGCCCCAAGAAACATCCCGATTGTTTTCTGGGAATTATAGTATGGGTAGGATACATAATCCGGAAATATTTCATAGGTATTTTTTTCTATGGCTGTTTCCAAACCGAATATCTTTAAAATATTATGTATTTCACCTTTTACAACATGATCAAAAGGGCTGTTTTCAAACTGAAAATCTTCAGGAACCAGCGTGGGATGATATCCGCCCACAATTATTTTTGTATCTGGCTTTTTTTGTTTTATTTTTTCGGCAAAATAAAGAGATGATAAATAATTAAGGCTTGACCAGCATGAAATAGCTATATATTCAGTATCTATAGAAAGTATTCTTTTTAAGGATTTTTCCTTGAACTCTTCCAATCCTTTTTCATCTTCAGGTCTTAAAAATTCATTTTCAAGGTCAACTACATTTACATCAAAAAATTCTTTCAAAAAAGTATAGATATAAACCATGTGGGGTTTTAAGGTGATAAACCGCCCCCAGTTCTTAGAATAAAAATCTCCAGGGTATAGCAGTAAAAGTTTTTGTTTTGTTTT
>JAHJDU010000578.1 GCA_018812385.1 Pseudomonadota bacterium | reverse complement strand
TTTGTGGTATCATGGAAAGGTCAAGATCAAGTGAAAACTCACCTTGAAACGGAACATTTTTATGATTTAAAAGGTCAATGGAAAGATGTCCTTTTTCAACTTTTGAATTTTGAATGATCGCGTTTTTTGCCTGTATGTCAAGAATGCCATTGAGTATATGGACATCTGCCTTAACATCTGAGGCCATCAAGTTTGTTCCTGGAATATAGACCGATCCTTTTTCAATATTTCCCTTTAGCCTTAACTGATCTCCTTTAAAAAGGTCTTTAAGATCTTTGTCGTGAAAAGATACAACTACATTGGGGACAAAGCCTTTCCTGACAATTTGGAAAATAGTTTTTACAATTTCATTGTCCTTGAATAATTTTAGGGACATCTGTCTTGCCGGATCAATAAGAATTTGGGTTCCGGTAAATTCCAGGGTTGATTTTTTTTGGATCTGGCTGGTTTCAAAATGGACACCTACTACGCCTTCAGGAAAATTTAATTTAAATGGAGTCAGGTCAAATTGATACCCATCTTCACCCAGTTTAAAAGACGATTCAATGATGTTTGCGCCCAATAATATATCTTTATTTTTAGACAAAAGCTTTGGTTCGACAAAGGTGCACTCGCCTTTTATCTCCCCCTTTGAATTTATGTTGGCAAAAAGTTTTACTTGATCCAGCTCAATGGAATCCAAATCAGAATATTTCTCAAAAGTATCTTTTGACAGGGTGGCCGGCCTGAATTTTATTTTTTTTATGATCGTATTTAAAAGGATCTCTTCTTTTTCTTTTGACAGATAGACGGATCCATCCATTTGTTTAAAGTATTGAGAGATTGCATTTTCAAACCTGAGTTCAACAGAGGTCTGATGTTCGGGTAAAAAAGCAAATATTTTTTTTAAGTCCTGGATATAGTTTGAAACAAAAATATTAAGTGATAATGCAAAGGATTTTCCTTCTACTACCATTGCTTTGATTTCAGGGCGATCAATAGTTATCTCATTTATATTTATCTTGCCCTGCAAAAGCTGTTGAATATCAAAATTAAATTTTAAAAAATCAATGGATAGGTTTATTCTATTGTCCGGATTAAACAAAACCTTACGAACAGAGATGCTTGCATTTGGAAAGATGGCAAGAGAAAATTTAGAACCATCAATATGTGTCCCGGTTTTTTGATAGAGAAAAGAAGATATTTTATTTTTTATATATGATGTGTTGATGCCCCAGGTAATGATAAAAGGAGATAATAATATTAATCCAATAATTACGGCAATACCATAAAGAATCAGCCGTTTAAATCCTGTTTTATAAGAAAAAAACATTAATCCTTACCATGAAAAATCAAGGTCATTGGATAAATCAATAAAATCAGCCATTACAAGATGGGTTTGATCCATTAAAATTTTTTTAAAGTCATCTGTTTTCATATTTTCCTGATCTAATTTTTCCTGATCTAATTTTTTTAGGGGAGGTTTGCCAATAGACCTTAAATAATCATTTTCAATCTCAATTTCTAATTGTTCATATTGTTTTTTTTTCGATTTTCTGGCATCCAGGTTTAATGAGAGTGAGCCCTGATCATTTAAATCAGATGCCATTTCAATTCTTTTTTTAAGATAGTTTAAGCCAGGGTCTTTTAAAGATCTTTGCTGGTAAATCATATTTAGTTTTTCATTCACCAAAGAAAGGGACGGATATGCGTTATAGGATGTCTTGATTGTTGTATCCCAGGGCAGGGCGCCTTCTAAAGAACTTTCTCCCGTATCTTTAATTTTATAGAGTTGCGGATATTCTAAATCCGGTAAAATTCCTAAATTTTGAGTGCTGTCACCAGATACACGATAAAATTTTGCACTGGTCAGCTTTAGTTTACCTTTTCCAAGCGGCTGCATTTCCTGAACGGTTCCCTTTCCAAAACTTCTTGTGCCGACAATTACACCCCTGTGATAGTCTTTAATAGCACCGGCAAAAATTTCTGAAGCAGACGCGCTCATTCGATTGATTAAAACAATAAGGGGCCCGGAATATTCTATACCTGGATCCTCATCATATAATAGCGTGGTTCTGTATTTTGTTTTAATCTGTACGACTGGTCCGGATTTAAGAAAAAGTCCGGTCAGCTCGTTGGCCTCTTTTAAGGAGCCACCGCCATTGTCCCTTAAATCAATAATCAATCCATCAATATTTTCGTCTTTAAGTTCAAATAATAGTTTTTTAACATCTTTTGTTGTGCTTTTGTAGTCTTTATCTCCCCTGTGATAGGCATTAAAATCAATATAAAAATTGGGAATTTCAATAATGCCCAGTTTCAGGGTTCTGTGGTTGTGGTCTATGGTGATGATATCTTTTTTGGCAGATTGTTCTTCTAATTTAACCTGTTCCCTTTTTATTTGAATGGTTTTGATTGAATCATTTTTTTTGGCAGGGATAATTTTCAGCCGGACAAATGAATTTTTTGGGCCTCGGATAAGTTTGACAACATGATCAATCCTTTGTCCGATGGTGTCTTGGATTTCTCCGGTTTCACCCTGACCCACGCCAATAATTTTATCACCAGGCATAAGCAGATTTGATTTGTCAGCAGGTCCCTTGGGAATTAACCGGATGACCTTGGTATATTCATATTCAGTTTGGAGCACAGCGCCAATCCCCTCAAGAGATAAACTCATATGGATATCGAAATCTTCGGAAGCCCTGGGAGGAAAAAATTGAGTATGAGGATCAAAACTTGCCGTCACACTGTTCATGAAAATTTGAAAAATATCATTTGAATTGGTTTGCAATAAGCGATTGAGCCGGTTTGAATATGTTTTCTCAAGCGTATCGCTGATCAAAGCTGTCTGTTGATCATTCAATATCAAGGAAATGATATGATTTTTCAGCTCTTTTTCCCAAAGAAAATATAGTGCGGGCTTATTGTCCTTCCATTGCCGCAAATTAATGTCAACGATCATGGATTCGTTTTTAGTGAAGTCTAAATCTTTTTCCCATGTTTTTATCAGTGTTAAAATATATTCCAGCCGTTCCTTTGATCGATCCATATATAAATTAAATATGGTGAAAGCAGTATTAAGACGTCCTTTTTTAAGGTCATTATCAAATTGGAATTGATATTGCTTGAATTTATCAACATCTTCTGTTGTAAAGAGCTGCTTTCCTGGATCAAGCTGTTTTAAATATGTATCAAGAATAATTGAGGACATTGAATT
>JAHJDU010000577.1 GCA_018812385.1 Pseudomonadota bacterium | reverse complement strand
GTATAATCTTTAATGGCTCTAAGCCTTCGTTCTCCTGCAATAAGCTGAAACCTGCCTTTTTTTTGTGGCCTGACGATAATGGGTTCAATCAATCCATCCTGCATAACTTGCTCCAAGCTCTCTTAAACTGTTTTCATCAAAGTATTTGCGGTGTTGATAGGGACAAGGATCAATCTTTTTAATGTCTATCATGGAAAAAGAAAAAGAATAATTTTTATGGTCTGTTATTGGCATGATCCAAATCCCCTATAAAAAAATTTTATCGCACTGGTTTAAAAGTATAGATGTTTTATAAAAAATATTATCAAAAAAATAAAACCAACCGCTGCCGTGACTGGTTAGCACTTTGGCTTCATCTCAATTTTTATTTCAGGAATCATTTCCTTCAGCATTGATGCTAATTCCTGGAAGTCTGTACCATGCAAATCATACTCGATCTCTACTTCATTATAGAAAAAATATCCTTCACAAACGGATATTATAAACTATAGTTCTCCAGAATAGTTGCTGTTTTTCAGTCTCTTTTTTTTTATACCGGCTTAAACGGAGAATATTCATCCGCCTGGGGAAAACTTGACAAATCCTTTTCAATGGCAGCCTTTAAAAAAGAGTTGAGCCACCAGAAAACATCTTTATTTTTAACAATCTCCCGCAAATTGCGCATTCGCTGGTTTCTTTCCTCCAAAGGCATATTAAATGCTCTGTGAATCGCTTTGGCCATACCTTCAATATCATGGGGATTTACTAAAATTGCATCCTGGTAAAACTGTTGGGCAGCGCCGGCAAATTCACTGAGTATTAAAACACCTTTTTCATCAATATTGCAGGCGCAATATTCCTTGGCAATAAGATTCATACCATCCTTTAACGGCGTAATAAAAGCAATCTCGCATGTCCTGTAAAGCGATATAAGTTCATTCCTGTCAAGAGTTCGAAACATATACTGGACAGGGAGCCAGTCATCTGTGCCGAATATGCCGTTAATCTCTCCCACAAGTTGTTCTATCTTAAGTTTCAGATCAGCATAAGCTGTTATTTCTCTGCGGCTTGGGGCCACAAGTTGAATAAAATGTGCCTTTTTATGGAAGTTTGGAAATAGTGTTAAAAACATTTGAAATGCTTTTAACTTTTCCGGGATGCCCTTGGTATAATCCAGACGATCAACACCCAGTAATATTTTAGTATCCGGGGCATTGCTTCTCATTTCCTTTGCTCTTTTATAGACATTACTATCCCAGGCTTTGAGAAAAAATTCATTGTAATCAATACTGATGGGGAAAACCCCGATGCGAACGACCCTGTTACCGAGTCTTACTTCACTTACCGTCTCATCAAGCTCTGCTTTTGCATCAATTTGCACATCTTGAATTATTTTCTTGAGACACCCGATAAAATTACGTTTATCTTGAATTGTGTGGAAACCAAGAAGGTTATATTCCAACATGGCGGAAAGGAGCTCAAAACGCCATGGGCATCGGGCAAAGGTATCAATGGGCGGAAATGGGATATGCAGGAAAAACCCAATCCTGTTCCTCTTGTGCATTTTGCGTAACTCTGCCCCCACAAGTATTAATTGATAATCATGCACCCAGATAAAATCCTGGTCATCTGCATTCTGGCACACGATTAATGCAAATTTTTTATTAACCTTTTGATAACTTTCCCAGTATTCAGATAGAAAAATGCACTTATCAGTAAAATCATGGAAAAGAGGCCATATAATTGAATTGGAAAAACCTTCGTAATAATTCTTTAACTCTTCAGAATTAAGCATAACAGGTTTAACACTATATCCGGAAGCTGCTGATTGCAGGGCCGGCAACATATTGTCATCAATATCTGTCTCCTGCACATAGCCAGGCCAGCCTATCCAGGTGCCGTTCCGGTTCTGCAGTACCGGTGCCATTGCTGTTACCAGTCCCCCAGCCCCTTTTCCCACCTCTATTTTTCCATCATCAGTCTGTTTTAAAATAAGTGGCAACCTGTTGGATACAATGATGATGTGACTTTTTGTTTTCATTTTTTCACCCTTATCCCTTCCAAGACGACCAGAAATATATCTTTTATATAATTACGACTGCCATATTGCCTGGATATAATTTAATGATTTCATCTTTGATCATCATTGTGATGGGTCTTGCCCTGCTGTTCAGACTTTTAACCTTAACTTCTTTTTGACCGATTTCCAGGTCAAGCCAGTGTTGCCGGTATCGGATGTGAAAACAGAGGCGGTTTATGGATTTCGGAAGTACTGGATTTAAAATAAGGATATCACTGCGTATTTCCAGGCCTGCATAGCCCCTTTGAAGAATGTCAATACATCCTGACATGGCAGCCAGATGAATACCTTCCCTGGTGCTTCCGTTTCGCTCATAAACCATATCCGTCTCAAGTGCCTGACTGAAAAGTTCCCAGGAATCTTCTCTTGCCTGCCGGGCTTCAATCCAGGCATGGATGACAAATGCCAGGGATGACCCGTTTGTGGTTCGATTTAGATAATAGTTGATGGTTTTTTGAATAAAATCCTCGTCAAAAGTATAATCAAGACGTTTAAACATTTTTTTTATCTTTTCAGCACTGAAAAGATAAAAAAGCATTAAAACATCCGGCTGCTTGCACAGCTTATAATTATTGGCGCTATCCCCTTCCTTTTCAAGAATCCTGTCCAGACGTCGGATATTTCCATACCGTTTTTTATACCCATCCCAGTTAAATTCTTTTAAGGACTCGTATCCTTCAAATTGACTGATAATGCCATCTTGATGAAATACCAGTTTCATCCTTCGACTCATTTTTTGCCATATATCCAGTTCTCTATCTTCTATTCCGAGTTTTTTCCTTAAATTTTCCCAGTCCTGTTCAGGAATAACATTCTGCAGGTTAAGTGCCTGATCCATGACAAACATCACCATAAAATTCGTATAACCATTGTTGTTCAGACCGGGTTTATCTGCACCGGGGTAAGCATCATGATATTCATCAGGCCCCATTACACCCAGGATTTCATACCGGTCAATTTCAGGGTTATAGGTTGCAATGCTTGCCCAGAATCGGGCAATTTCCAGTATTATTTCACCCCCATAAAAAGATAAAAATTCTGTGTCGTGTGTATTTTGCAGATATTGCCAGATATTATAAACTATGGCATTATTTACATGGCGCTGCAGATAGGTGTTGTCCGGAACCCAGCGGCCTGATTCCGGGTTAAGATGCGTCTGCTGGGTTTCCTCTCTGCCGCTGCTTCCGCTCTGCCATGGATACATTGCGCCTTTGTAGCCTGCTTCCCTGGCTGCCCGCCGGGCCTCATTCAGTCGTCTATAACGATACATGAGTAAGGTTCTTGTAATTCGAGGCGCCCGGTAATTCAAAAATGGAAAAATAATCATTTCATCCCAGAAGATATGTCCTCTGTAGCCTTCGCCATGCCAGCCCCGGGCCGGCATTCCCACGTCAATATCCAGAGAATGTACAGAAGAGCTTTGTAATAAATGAAAAATATGTAATCGAATAATTTTTTGTGTATGTTGCTCAATATCGCTATTGTCCAATTCCACCCTGACATCAAATTTGCGCCATAAAAGTTCCCAGGCTATAATATGGGATTTTAATAAACTATCAAAACTTGCAACATCATTTGCTATTGTATTTTCTGCCTCTGATAAACATTCATAAATACCGGTATCCCGGGATGTATAAATGCAGATCAGTTTTTCCACTTTAAGATTATCTTTCTTACTCAGATTTACAATAAAATGCCTGGCAACATATCCTTCTGGTTGATCCGCTGGAAAAGATTTAACTTCCGCTATTTTATTATTGAGGAAAACTTGGGTTCTTGCGCCCATTGCAATACCCAGGCATGATTGATTGGTGCGCATTTTTAAAACCATACTTTTTTCATCAATATGTCTAAACTCAACCAGATCAAGATGCTGGTTACCCAAATCCCGGTAACGATCAACTCCCTGGTTTGTCACCCTGCCATCCAGAGCAGAACAGATCTCTATTTTGCCTTCCCAGTTCAAGGGTGTAATCACGGTTTTCAACGCAGCCCTGTGCATCTGCTCGCCATGGACAAATGATTGTTGAGAAACGATTGTCTCTCTGTTTTTTTTATCTTGAAAGCGTATGGTGCGGTTCAGTATCCCTTTTTTTATATGCAGATATTGTCTATAAAAAAGAATCTTTACATCTTTTAGCTGGAACCACTCCTCTCCAGAGATACGAAAATTAAGACACAGCCAGTTGGGAATATTAACCAGATCTTCATTCTCAACGATTCTGCCGGCAATTTTGGTTCTAAGACGGTTATACCCGCCGGCAAGATAGGTGCCTGGATAATGTACATCATCAGCCTTTGCCTCAGGGGCAGCTCCCCTGGTAACAAAATACCCGTTGCCAATGGCGCACAGTGTTTCCCTCCGTCCCTCATCTTCAGGATCAAACCCGATATATATCTGGTTCCAAGCGGTTCTTTTATCCTGGTCAGATGAAAGTTTGTTTTTCAGCACACCTGCCTTGATTTCGCAAAGATCGTTAACTACCAGGTGGGCTCCTTGTTGCTTAAGCTGTTCTGTCTGAT
>JAHJDU010000576.1 GCA_018812385.1 Pseudomonadota bacterium | reverse complement strand
CGATCATTAAACCGATCCATTGGTGTTGAAATCAGGCGACTGGTTCAATTGGTCCCCTTTCTGGCCACAGCAGGCAATACAGCCCCTTTTATAGGTCTTTTTGGAACAGTATGGGGGATCATGGGGACCTTTCACGGAATCGGGGTAAGCGGGTCTGCAAGCCTGGCCGTTGTAGCTCCCGGTATTTCAGAAGCACTCATTGCAACGGCAGCAGGACTTGCCGTGGCAATCCCTTCTGTTATTGCCTATAATTATTTTACAGACAGGATAAGGGCTTTGGATTCTGAATGGCAAAGCTATTCTGCAGACCTGTCAAATATAATGGAACGTGATATTCAAAAGCAGATGGAGGGATAATGCAATTAGGTTCTGGTAATGATCAGTTCATGTCCGAGATTAACGTCACTCCTTTTGTGGATGTGATGCTAGTGCTGTTGATTATTTTTATGGTGACGGCCCCCATGATGGTTCAGGGGATTGATGTGGACTTGCCCAAGGCCACATCAAAAGCCCTGAAAAGCAGTGAAGAACGTCTGATTATATCCATTGATGAAGATAATAAAGTGTTTATTAACGAACAGGTTGTCAGTGTCGAATTTCTCACCCAGAAACTGGGGGCCATATTGGAAAATTTTGACGAAAAAAATGTATATTTAAGGGCAGACAAAAAGGTTCCCTATGGCATTGTTGTCAATGTGATTTCAAAGATAAAAAAGGCAGGAGTTGACAGCCTGGGAATGATCACCCTTCCTGACAATGAAGACGAATCCTGATTAACGCGTATGAGTTCTCCAGAAAATTTTAAATACAGAAGAGATTTTCTTTTCTCCCCTTTTTATGGCAACGGGAAAACCGGGATTATTTTTTTTTCTGTTTCTCTGATTGTACATGCCTTGTTTTTTTATGGGATTATTTTTTTCCAGAAGTTTAGCTTGCCCAAACCTATGCCTCCTTTCATCCAGGTGGACCTGGTGTCTTTTTCAGCAGAACCTGTGACCCAGGAATTGCCCGGAAAAGAAGAAACCTTTAAAGAGATTCCTAAAGAAGAGGGGATACCCGTAACCCCTTTGCCACCAACGCCTCCCCCAAAGAGCCAGGAAATTCCCAGTATTAAACCAGACATCAGTTTAAAAACAAAACCTAAAAATTTAAAAGATCTTATGGTGCAACAGGAGAAAAAAAAGAAAGAATCTGATGAGAAAAAAGAAAAAAAACCGGTTATAGAACCAAAACCCCAAAAGGCAGTTGATCCAGATAAGGCCCTGGAAGAATCAAAGGAAAACCTGGAAAAAAAAATTGAGAATCAGAACAAAACTAAGATTGCCCAGGCGCTAAACCGTATTCAGAAAAAAGTACAGGATCAGGGCGCAACAAAACAAGGAGAGGGAAGCCAGGCATCTGCCGGCCCCGGGAAAAAAGGGTATACGCCCATTGACCTGTATAAAATGGTGCTGGGTTCACAAATAGAACAGAACTGGGTGTTTAATGATACCCTTGCCAGGCTGGATCAGAACCTTGAAGTCAGAATCCTGATCAAGATATTAAAAAGCGGAGAAATAAGAGATATTATTTATGAAACCAGGTCAGGAAATCAATACCTTGATGAATCTGCAAAAAAAGCAATTAAAAAAACAAATCCATTACCACCATTACCCCCTGGAATGTATTCCTACGATGTGGTTGTGATTTTTACACCTAAAGGGCTGAAATAAAAATGGTTTCTTTTACAATGAATAAGCGCTATTGTAGCTGGGCTATGCCAAATAAAATTATATTGCATATCCTTTTTTATTTTATGATCGGGCTCTTATTTTTCTTGCCCCCCTTATATGCCAGGGATTATGATTACATCAATGTCACCAATCCTTTTTTAAAGAAAACCCCTGTGGCAGTGACGGACTTTAAGACATTCAATGGCCATGCACAAGAAATAGAGATAGGGAAAACAGCAATAGCCATATTAAAAGAGGCCCTTGATTTTACAGGATATCTTAAAACAATGAATCCCGTTGCATTTTTATCAAATCCGGCTGAATCCGGAATTCAGCTGGGCGAGATCAATTTTCGGGATTGGACAGGGATAGGGGCCGAGCTTTTAATTACGGGGGGAATTATTGAAGTCCAAGGGAAAATAACTCTTAAATTAAGACTTTTTGATACCTTTAATGCTAAACTTCTGATCGGTAAAATATATACGGGTCCCGAATCTCAGGTGAGAAAAATGATACACCTGTTTTGCAGTGAAATATCCTAT
>JAHJDU010000575.1 GCA_018812385.1 Pseudomonadota bacterium | reverse complement strand
GGTTCCTGGCACCCGAATATATCTAAAGACAAAAACGGCTGCAACAACCACATTGAAAGATTGTATAACAGACACCTCAGAGGCTTTTCAAAAAGCACACCCCCAATAAAAAAGGCAGATTAATTATGCGTAAGGGAATCATATTAGCAGGCGGATCAGGAACACGGCTTTATCCCCTGACATATTCAGTCAGCAAACAGCTCATGCCCGTGTATGACAAGCCCATGATTTATTATCCCCTGTCAACACTCATGCTTTCAGGCATAACCCAGATACTGATCATCACAACACCCCATGACCATGACAGCTTCAAGCATCTGCTGGGTGATGGTTCCCAATGGGGCATATCCCTGGAATATGCAATCCAGCCTTCTCCTGACGGACTTGCCCAGGCATTTATAATCGGAGAAGATTTCATAAAAAATGATCCCGTCACCTTAATCCTGGGAGATAATATCTTCTATGGTGAAGGTTTGTCAGACCGGCTGCAGGTAATTGCCCGAAAAGACACGGGTGCAACAATATTTGGATACTATGTCAAAGATCCCCAGCGCTATGGAGTTATAGGGTTTGACAGCAGCGGCTACGTCACCAGCCTGGAAGAAAAACCTGAAGTTCCAAAATCAAACTATGCAGCCACAGGACTTTATTTCTATGACAATGATGTCATCCGGATTGCAAAACAGATTAAACCCTCTGCCAGAGGAGAGCTTGAGATAACAGATGTTAACAACACCTATCTGGCACAAGGCAACCTGAATGTAGAACTGTTCAGCCGGGGAACGGCCTGGCTTGACACAGGAACACACGAATCCCTTCTGGATGCAGCAACCTTTATTAAAGTTATATCAGACCGCCAGGGATTAAAAATTGCCTGCCCTGAAGAAATTGCCTTTAGAATGAAACTCATCAATGCAGAGCAATTGGGAAAAATAGCCACGCCCATGAAAAAAAACGGCTATGGCCAATACTTATTAGACCTCTTAACCTGAAGGTCACACGTAACCTGAAGGTCACACGGAAACCAATCAAATAGAAAATGAAATATACTAAACTAAATATACCGGATATTATCTTAATCCAACCCCAGGTCTTTGGGGACCACCGGGGATTCTTCATGGAAACCTTTCGGGATGACGAGTTTAACCTGAAGGTCACAGGTAAAACAAATGTTGCCAGGGTTACCTTTGTTCAGGACAATCACAGCAAATCCAGTCAGGGCATCTTAAGAGGACTTCATTACCAGATCAAACAGCCCCAGGGCAAACTGGTCCGGGTGATTTCAGGTGAAGTCTTTGACGTAGCCGTTGACATCAGAAAATCCTCCCCTTTCTTTGGGAAATGGTCCGGTGCAATCCTTTCAGCAGAAAACAAAAACATGCTATGGGTCCCGCCCGGGTTTGCCCATGGCTTTTATGTGTTAAGCAATGAAGCAGAATTTACCTATAAATGCACAGACTATTATGCACCTGAATACGAAAGAAGCATCCTGTGGAATGATCCTTCCATTGCAATTGACTGGCCCATCATCCCAGGCACATCCCCAATATTGTCCCCAAAAGACAAAGACGGATCAACCCTGGAAAACGCAGAGGTATTTGCATGAAGGTCCTCTTACTCGGATCAAACGGCCAGCTGGGCTGGGAGCTTACGCGCACCTGCCCGAAAAATATCACCCTGACTAGCTGTGACTATCCAAAAGTAGATTTCTGCAGCACCAACAGTATCAGCCAGTGCATAAACGCAGCCAGACCCGACTTCATCATAAACGCAGCCGCGTACACCCCTGTAGACAAAGCAGAACAAGAAAAGGATTTAGCTTACAGGATAAATCATCAGGCTGTCATTGAAATAGCAGAACTTTGCAGACAAAACAGAATATCCCTTACCCATATCTCCACAGATTTTGTTTTTAACGGCCAGAACTTCAAACCATATCAGCCCGATGATACTCCAGACCCAGAATCAGTGTATGGCAAATCAAAACTAAAAGGAGAGCAGGCCGTCTACAAAATTTTGGACGATAAAGCATTGATCATCAGAACAGCCTGGCTCTATTCCAGCCATGGAAATAATTTTGTAAAAACCATGCTCAGACTCATGAAGGAAAAACCAAGCCTGAATGTCATAGACGAACAGATCGGAACACCCACCTGGGCGCATGGCCTGGCCCGGGCCACATGGACCGCACTTGAAAAAAACATCCTTGGAACCTTTCACTGGACAGACGCAGGTGTTGCCTCCTGGTATGATTTTGCCATGGCCATCCAGGAAGAAGGGATACAGACAGGTCTCCTTGATAAATCCATACCAATTTTACCGGTCGAAACTCACCAATACCCAACCCCTGCAAAAAGGCCCATGTACAGTGTCCTTGACAAAACATCCTTT
>JAHJDU010000574.1 GCA_018812385.1 Pseudomonadota bacterium | reverse complement strand
CGGCCTTTACAGGGAGAAAGCGTACGGCATAAGGCTTGAAAACATGATTCTTGTGGATCAGGCTTTTGAAAATGAGTTTGGAACATTTATGAAATTTGAGACCTTGACAAATTGCCATTTTGAAAGAAATCTGATTGACTCAAATTTGCTGTCCAAAGATGAAAAAGACTGGATCAATGCCTATCATGCCAAAGTATATGAAAAATTGTCTCCCAAGCTGGATAAGGAAGTTGCTTTCTGGCTAAAGGAAAAAACAAGGCCGATATAAAATTGTTATAAGTTTTTTATCAAAAAAATGGGATTTTTTTATACCGAAAACTCAAACCTCGAAAATCTGAACCCAAAAGGAAAGATAAGTGAGATGTCCCTGAAATTCCGAAGGCCGTAAGGCCGTCGGGATCGGGTGCAGCGACAGGTTTGGCGTTTATGTTTATCTTTTGCGTTAATTTCCTATTTCTTCGTGGGCAAAACATGTCGAAAATCCTGTCCCTCTTGATTGCGTACATAGCTGTAGAACTCGCAGTCTAAGCAATTGGCGATTTTCTCGGCGAATATGCCCTGCACCCTACCTTCACATAGTGTTCCTACCAGCGCCCAGCAGACTCTTCCTCCTTTTTTGCCTCTGTTAATGCCTTCAAGTTTCTCCATTTCTGCAGCATTACATACTCCAAGAGCAGCCACGTTTATACCTCCAGATTCACGACCACACTTTTTGAATTCCCAACAATTAAGGCGGCGATTCGGAACCTTAAAACTATGAAGTTTTGACTCCGAATCATGACTGTTCTCCTCAAGTCGGAGAATTCTTGACTCAAGCTTAGAATTCACTTCCTTGAGCTCCTGGAGTTCTTTCTCAAGTTCCGTAATTTTCTGAGTCCAATCACTCATGATGATGTACCTCTTTCATTTGTCCGGTTTCTTGGGGGATTATCGTGACTCTCTACAGTTTCTGCACGCCGAACAATAAGTTAACTTGTTTTTTTTCTGTATAATTCCGAATGAAAGATAACAATCAAAGTGTACCAACTAAAATAGATTTTGACAATTAAAATATATAGATGTTCTGCTGTTTCCCAAGCTAAAAACCCAGATGGGAAAAGCCCGGTTAGCCAAACGAGCAACTGCCCACATCTTTTCCCCGCCTAGTTCCATTCCGTCAGGATCGTCGATTAAGCTGTTTAAGACATCGGCTGAAATGTGCCGGCCGAACATCTTTTTTAGCAATGAGGTCATGTCGGTCAGCTTGATACGTTCCTCTACCAGGAGGTTCTCAGTCTTGGACATGAAGCTCTGGTCGGCCTTCATGAATACGACCATAAGGAAGAGCAAATTATAAATGATGAACTCGTTGGTGGCCTGAATGTCCTCGACAGGGACAAAAACCGATGGAGGCACAACATTATAAAGGTATAGTACCGGAGACATAGCAAAGAAGTCCGCATGTTACAGCGGCTATGAGAAGCTTTCCCTCTGTCCGGGGAAAAAGCAAGTATGCGCCAAGGTTATTTGCACTTCCAAAGATAGAGAACAAGAAAATTTTTTAATGCCTTGGACTTGCTCACCAGCTTGGTGACACATATTCCGGGAAGATATGAGCATATGGTAAGATATTATGGCTATTTTTCAAATACTCAAATCATTTTTATAATTTTCTTGACAAAAAGCTTCTTCCTATCCTACCTAATCCTAGGCTGGTTTTTTTGCAAAAAACTATCACTAAAGAGAAAATATGGCCGATTTAAAAGGAAAACCAATTATTATCACCGGTGCCAGCCGTGGGATTGGCCGCGCCATGGCCCGGGCGGTTTTTATCTGCTCACGCGCGGTTCTGCCTTTTCTGAAAAAATCCGTCAACCCGCATATCCTTAGCCTTTCACCGCCGATCAATCTCGACACGAAGTGGTTTAAGGATCATGCACCGTATACCCTTTCCAAATAAGGGATGACGATGCTCAGCCTATGCGGTCATCACAACAGAAAAATGTGCTCTGACCGGGCAGTGCCTGATCGATGAACAGGTGCTCAGCGAACACGGTGTTTCGGATTTTGATCGTTATGCCGTCGAACCCGGCAATAAGAACGCATTGATATCTGATTTGTATTTATAATTCGTTAATATGATATTGGTTCTTTACAACAAAACTGTTGACAATAATCATTTACATCGCTATTTTTACAACAAAACTGTTGACAACAATTTTGTTGTAAAATGGAGGATGCATGGACAGATTAATTAAAGGACACGGGAATTGGGTAGATGGCGAGCGATTTTTTGATCGAAAGCAGGCATTGGCGGATTTAAAGACAAGGATTAAAGAAAGAGG
>JAHJDU010000573.1 GCA_018812385.1 Pseudomonadota bacterium | reverse complement strand
TGGCAATCTGGCTTTCTTTGAGGTTTTTTATCTGCTCAACCATTAATTCACTTAAAATATCTGAAGTCTTTTCCGGATTTTCCATTATACTTTCATCAATGCGGTTATCAAACCAGTTCCGAAGAAAAATTTGGTTTCCCTGTTTTTCAATAAGGGGAACGGCTTTTTCTATATCCTTTACATAAAATGGTGAAAGCATAGCATCCATACAATTATGATCAATGGTCTGGTTATTTTTTTTTGTAAACCCTTTATCAATCAGAAAGGCGGTCTCAACACATCTTCCCAGAAAACTGGAATATAATTTTGGCATTTGGGTTGACCGCAGGCTGGCACCAAAATCAAAGGCTAACTCCTTACCTTCATCTGTTAATCCCATAAATGGTTCCAGTCTGGCGTGTTCTGAAAAAAACCTGTCTGAATGCCGTATAAGAGTACTTATTTTTTTTATCCCATTATCCATTAAATGATTAATGGTATCAATGGTCTGTTTTGTTCTTAGTTCATATTTTAACGTCATTTATGAAACACTCCTGAAGCGTTGTGTGGGTTTATCTTGAATAGTTTTCATACTCTATGCTATATGAGCTGTCAAGGTGCGAATTAATCTTTAAGGAGCCAGACTCAATGGTAAAAAATATCAGCATTATCGGCGTTCCCATGGATTTTGGACAGCAGCTTCGCGGAGTTGACATGGGGCCTGCTGCGGTGAGATACACAGGATTGATTCCAAGACTCAGGGCTTTGGGGCATCAGGTTGTTGATACAGGAGATATTCCTATTCCCGTTCGGGATTGCGATATCACAGTTGCCAGGTATAATGAGAGCAAGGATAAAGACAAATATTTAATCGAAATCACCCAGATTTGTGAATCTATATATACAGCCGGCAAAGCAGTAGTGCAAAAAGGAGATTTTCCCTTGTTTATCGGCGGAGACCACTCCATTGCAGTGGGAACTGTTGCCGCTGTTACAAACAATGAACCCACAGGGCTTATATGGATTGATGCCCATGGTGATTTCAACACCCCCCAAACTTCTCCCAGCGGTAATATCCATGGGATGCCTTTGGCGGCTCTTATCGGAGAAGGTCACCCGTCTCTTGTCAATGTGGGAAGACCCGGTGCCAAAATTCATCCTGATAATATTGTGCTGATCGGTCAAAGAGACCTGGATATAAATGAGAAAAAAAGACTGAGAAAAACAGGGATCACTGTATTTACAATGCGGGATATTGATGAGCAGGGAATTAGTTCTGTGGCCAACAAGGCGCTGATGAAACTTGTTCATTTAAAAAAAATCCATCTGACTATAGACATGGATGCCCTTGATCCCGTTGAAGCACCTGGTGTGGGAACCCCTGTTCCAGGCGGGATTTCCTATCGGGAAGCACATCTTTTAATGGAAATCTTATCAGATTCCGGCAAAATCAATTCAATGGATATGGTTGAAATTAATCCGATTCTGGATGTTGCCAATAAAACAGCTGAACTTGCCGTTGAATTGATTTTATCTGCATTAGGGAAGAGTATTTTGTAAGCCTGGATGAATATATTCAATCCCTTAAAACCTAATGTGATTTTGTCTTCCATAGGAAAAGCATTTTACGTGTGACCTTCAGGTTGAAAATATTTTCATATACAATCAGAATTTCAGATACTTTAAATACAATTCCGGTTAAATAAAATAAAAATAAAAATTCAATCCCCACAATACCGGTAATGGTTAAAGAACCAGAAAATGTGGCTTGATCAATAAAATTTCTCAGGGTAAAAGCACTGATAAAAAGGATGCCGCCAATTGTCAGGCTGATGGGGATCATTTTAAGGAAAAAAAGATACACCTGCTTTTTCTCAGAATTTAAACTTTTTTTATTCCAGCATTCAAACAAAACAAAGGCCTGAATGATAACAGATATTGATAATCCTAAAGCCACACCCCTGGGACCAAAAGTTTTCATCAACAAAAAAATAAAAGGAAAGCTGATAATAACACAAAGGCTTGTAAAGATGGCGGGGAAAATCGTGTTCTGGATGGCATAATATCCCCTTGAAACAATATTCTGGGCTGCAAATGCAAAGGCACCCACCATGAAAAATGGCAGAATTCCTGCCGTCACCAGACTAGCTTCTGCATCAAATCGACCCCTTTGAAAAAGGATTGTCACGATTTCATGGCTTAAAACTATAAAAAGAACAGAAAAGGGAATAACAAGAAAGATAAATTTCAATGTTTTGTTTAGCAAATGATTTAACTCAAAAAGATCTCCTTTCTGGGCAAGTTGTGCCATAAAAGGATAGGATGCAACCCCGATGGCCTGGCCAAAAAGTCCCACAAGGATAAACATCACCCTTAGGGCATAATTCATGGCAGCAATACTGCCTTCATTTAAATAGGATCCGAAAAATTTCAGGAGAATCTCCGTTGAAAATGTCATGGTAAGGCCGATCATTAAAGGAAGGGTGAGCAAAATATATTTTATTAAATCCGGGTGATTAAAACTTAAGATGGGATAATATTGGACACCCATTTTTTTTGCAGCAACAAGCTGCAGCACAAAATTACCCAGAAAGGCTCCTGCCAGCACCCCCCATGCAAACCCTTCCATACCCAGGAAGGGGCCCAGGATAAGTCCGCCCAGAATAATGGCTAAATTGTATATCAACGGTGCCAGAGCAGGAATTAAAAATTTTTCATTTGCAAATTGAATTGCCATGAGAAGCCCGCCTGTGAAAAAGAAAAACTGAGCTGGAATGATAATCCTGGTCATTTTTACGGCAAGGGCAAAGGTATCAGGATCTTGAATACCAGGGGCAAATATATGAACAAGCTCTGGAGCCCATATCCATGTGATCAGAATAAAACACAAGAGAAGCAGCCCAAAGCCATTCATGATAATGGAAAAAACCCTGTATCCTTCATTTTCTCTGTCTGAAGAAAGATAATGGGCAAATATGGGAATAAAAGTAATTGAAAGAAAACCGCTTGCAACAACATGGTTAAGGATTTCCGGAATAATAAAGGCGATCTGGTAGGCATCCACAGAGGCTTTAATACCGCCCATGCCGGCAATGGTCATTTCCCGGAAAACACCGATTATTCGACTGGCAAATACAGATGCCATCATGATAAAGGATGCAACTCCAACTTTTTTTAATATATTTTTATTTGCCATAATCGTAATATGGATAGGGTTATCATAAAGAATTGGCAAATAAAAGGCATATAAGGTAAAATAGTTTGACATGGATAAAATTTGCAGAATATATTAATAATTGTGAATGGTAAATTGTGAGTTGTGAATGAAGTTAAGCTGATGATTTTTTCTCACGGCTCAAAACCCAAATCTCAATACTTTCATATAAAATAAGGGGAAAAAGATATATGATAACCAGGCTTGGGATTTATTCCCTGTTGGCAGGTGTGTTTGTGGGTATTTTCAATGGTATTTCTCTATTTATGGGCAGTAAAAATTTCTGGGTGGATTTAACGATTTCAAAAATAATCGGGAAAGATACTTCTGAGGCTATCATAGGGTTCATAAATGCTCCCATCATAAAAAATTCACTGGATTACTTGATTTTTTCAGCACCATTTTTTATTTTTTTACTTGGGCTGGGTGTTATTTTTTTATTGATCAGCCTGTTTGTGAAAAACCATTAGTCCCGTCTCTATAAACTGACAGGGGACCACAGGATAGGACTTCAACAGGAAAAGGAATCAATCCATGACAATTACCCGAATTTCCAGAAGACAATTTTTAAAAAACTCAGCCATCATGTCTGCCACACTTGCAGGCCCTATATTTTTTACCGGATGCGCAATTGATCCTGTCACAGGAAAAAAGCAATTAATGATGGTTTCCCGGCAGCAGGAGATCGGGATTGATAAGCAGCAGTCACCTTTTCAGTTTTCTTCTGATTATGGCATTACAAAAGACGCTGGCATCAACCAATATATTTCCGATGTGGGCAAAGGATTATTACCCGGCGTTCACAGGCCAGACATGCCCTATAATTTTCAATGTGTGAATGCAACCTATATTAATGCCTATGCATTTCCAGGAGGCACCATTGCCGTTACAAGGGGAATTTTATTAAAACTTGATAATGAGGCAGAACTGGCTTCTTTGTTAGGCCATGAGCTGGGCCATGTCAATGCAAGGCATACAGCCGAACAAGTCTCTAAAGGACAACTTTCCTCCATGCTTGTAGCAGGGCTGTCCATTGTAGCAAGCACACAGGGTTCAGGACTTGGTGACCTGACCCAGCAGCTCGGAGCGCTTGGTCAGGGATTATTCTTATCCAAGTACAGCCGGGACAATGAAAGAGAAGCTGAT
>JAHJDU010000572.1 GCA_018812385.1 Pseudomonadota bacterium | reverse complement strand
TATTCAATTTTACTGAATGCTGCAATACTTTAAGGACAAGGAGAATATATAATGTGCCGTTTGTTTGCCCTTACCAGCAATGATCCTGTATCTCCAATGCTGGCCATCAAAGCCCTTGATGTCATGAAAGAAGGACATGACGGGTCAGGCATGGGGCTCTTGCTTCAGGGTCTGGGTGGCCCCTTTGAAGAGATGAAAGAGGCACCGATTCTTTCAGGTATATTCAGCGAAGAAGGCATCCGACGTCTGGACCTTTTTATGATGGATCAGGGGTTTCTTACCAAATACAAAATTTCTTTAAAGATACCTAAAAAACCAGTTGAAGGTATTCCCAGACGAAGCTTGTACCTGATCAGGGCCTATGAACTGCCTGAAGGATGGGATACGCTTGACCAGGATGAAATTTCCAGAAGGCTGATGATGATCCGGTTGAAAATTCGTGAAATGGGTGAAGAGAAAAAAGATATGATTGTATTCTCTTTCTGGCCGGATACTATCATGATCAAGGAAATCGGTGATCCCATGCAATTGGCCGAATATCTCGGGCTGGATCGAAAAGAACTGAATGCCCGGGTGATTATGGCCCAGGGCAGGCAGAACACAAACTATGCCATTAACCTGTATGCCTGCCACCCTTTTTTTATAAAGGGATACTGCACCATGACCAATGGGGAAAATACCGCTTTTACACCCATTAAGGATTTTCTGACCTCAAGGGATTTTCCCGGATACAGAGGTTATCAGTCTGATTCTGAAGTATTTACTCATATTCTCCATTATTCAATGGTAGGCCTTGAACTGGGGATTGATGCATATAAACATGTTATTACCCCTTTACAGGAAGATGATCTTCAAAAACATCCGGATGCCCAGTTTCTTTCACACCTGAAAAGAACCTGCCGGCCCCTTATTATTGATGGTCCCAATTGTGTCATCGGTACCTTGCCGGATCATTCCATGTTCATGGTCCAGGACAGAAAAAAACTTCGTCCTGGTGTTGTTGGCGGCAAACCCGGCATGTTTGGATTTTCCTCTGAAATCTGCGGCCTTGATGCTGTTATTCCAGATCGTGATAAAACAAAAGATATTCAACCCATGCACATTGATACAGCAATTGTCAGCCCTGACTGTCAGGAGGTAAAAATATGTCGTCAAACCGAAAGCTTGAACCTTCCTCTTTAAGCCTGAATGATCTGCCATGGCAGATTCAGTATAATAATGACAGGTGTAATCTTTGCGGCCAGTGTACTGCCGTATGCCCTGTCAAGGCTATTGAACTGAAAGTGTTTCAAAAGAGAACAATTAAAACATCGATTAAAAAAGATAAAAACCAGCTTAACGAGTATGACACCTTTTATGGTATCAGCCAGAAAACCCGTGTGGAAAATGCCTGCATTGGATGCGCCATGTGCACATTGGTTTGTCCAAATGATGCCATTGCCCCGATAAAAAATCCTGGGTTGGACAGACTCAAGTTTCATGTCAACCAGCAGGGTGTACCAAGAAGACGCGGTGGTAGAAGGAATTCATCTCAATCCATACTGGACAGGATTAAATTCACCAGGATCTCCATGCTTACGGACCCGGCTCTTGATGCGGGCCGCCATGAATTTGAAATGAGAACCCTTTTGGGCCGGGTCCTTTCTCCCAGGGAAAACATTAAGCGATTAAGGGAAAAAGGCTGGATTCCACCGGTCAGGGAAATTTATCCCTTGATAATCGGTGGCATGTCTTTTGGAGCGCTTTCTCCCACCATGTGGGAAGGCCTTCAGATGGGGGTTGCATATCTGAACGAGGAGCTCGGGATGCCGGTTCGTATGTGTACCGGAGAAGGCGGATGTCCGCCGCGACTGCTAAGATCCAGGTTTTTAAAATATGTGATTCTCCAGATTGCGTCCGGGTATTTTGGATGGGATGAAATTATCCATGCCATTCCCCATATGAAAGAAGACCCCTGTGCTATTGAGATCAAATATGGTCAGGGCGCAAAGCCGGGAGATGGGGGACTTTTGATGTGGCACAAAGTGAACAAGCTCATTGCAGCCATCAGGGGTGTGCCTGCCGGGATCAGCCTGCCAAGTCCGCCCACCCATCAGACCCAGTATTCAATTGAAGAGTCTGTGGCAAAAATGATTTTGTCCATGTCAATGGCCTGGGGTTTCAGGGTGCCGGTTTATCCGAAAATATCCGCTTCTTCAACTTCCCTTGCCGTGCTGAATAACCTGACCCGTAATGATTATGCTTCCGGTCTTGCCATTGATGGTGAAGATGGCGGAACAGGGGCTGCTTATGCCGTTTCCATGGATCACATGGGTCATCCCATTGCCTCATGTATCAGAGATAATTATCTGGATCTCATCAAAATAGGAAAACAAAATGAAATTCCCATCTTTGCCGGTGGTGGTATTGGTAAAAACGGGAATCTTGCTGCCAATGCAGCAGCATTGATCATGCTGGGTGCCAGCGGCGTCCAGATCGGAAAATATGCAATGCAGTCTGCTGCCGGTTGCGTCGGTACAGAAGAAGACCGGTGTAATGTCTGTAATGTGGGCATTTGTCCTAAAGGCATCACATCCCAGGACCCAAGACTTTACAGAAGGCTTGACCCTGAAGACGTGGCCCAGAGGATTGTGGATCTTTTTGTTTCCTTTGATATGGAGCTTAAAAAAATCGTAGCCCCGCTTGGGCGGTCAACATCTCTTCCCATAGGGATGTCAGATGCCCTTGGAATTGACGATCATGCTGCTGCGGAACGCCTCAGTATAAAGTATGTGGTTTAAGGAGGTGTAAATAATGACAAAAATGAACACAGATGCATTTATTAAAATACCCGGCAAAAAAGATGATAAGAGAATTCCTTCCAGGGTTTTAGAAGAGATCATTCATCGCCATATTAAAAATGGTCGCAAAAGTATTGAGGTTGAAGGTTTCGGACAACATGGTATTGGTGGAAGACTCTGGGATGCGGGAAATGAAAAGATCATAATTCGGATTACAGGTCAATCAGGACAAAGAGCAGGATCTCTTGGCACTGCAAATACCAGGATCGAAGTCATGGGTCCGGCATCGGATGATATTGGCTGGCTCAATGCAGGCAGCGAAATTATTGTCCACGGCAATGCCTCCAATGGTGTAATGAACGGTGCAGCCCAGGGTAAAGTTTTTATTGGCGGTTCCATTGGTGCCCGGGGCATGACCATGACAAAAAGAAACCCGAGATTTGAACCGCCCGAGCTCTGGGTACTGGGAACAGCAGGGGATTATTTTGGAGAATTCATGGCCGGTGGCATCGCAGTTATCTGCGGCCAGGATGCAGACACACAGGATCAAATACTAGGGTATAGACCCCTTGTTGGAATGGTTGGAGGTAAAGTCTTTGTAAGGGGCAGTGTGAAAGGATTCTCACAAAATGATGCCAAGCTTTCACGCCTGAATGATGAAGAATGGAACTGGCTTCTCATCCATCTGGGTGTTTTTCTGGAAAACATCAATAAAAAAGATCTGTTAACATCATTTTCAAACCGTTCTCAATGGCAGCTCATTGAAGCTAAATCTCCCCGGGAAAAGGCAGACGGACCTGAAAAACCTTCCATGTCCTGGTTCAGGGAACAGGTCTGGGACAAAGAACTTGGCAAAGGAGGTCTTATCGGTGATCTCCAGGAAACAAAAAAAGGTACCATTCCTTTAATTACCAAAGGTGATTTGAGAAGATACATTCCTGTATGGGAACAGGGAAGATATATGGCACCTTGCCAGGCTGCCTGTCCCACGGGTATACCTGTCCAGGAAAGATGGAATATGGTGAGGCTTGATAATATTGATGAGGCCATCAGCATGGGCCTTGAATACACTCCGTTTCCGTCAATAGTCTGCGGATATCTCTGCCC
>JAHJDU010000571.1 GCA_018812385.1 Pseudomonadota bacterium | reverse complement strand
TGCCTTTTCTGGATAGAAAGGCTGAAAACCTTGTCCCTTAATCCAACGCTTTCCTTCCTTTGGCTTTCCAGCAACATCTGAAAGTGGCGGCAGTGATTGAAGCAAATCAAGAAATTTTCTATCCCGGTTTGATCCCCAAAGATACCTCTTCCATACAATAGGAGCCATTTTTGATTTGGTTGCTGCTATAATATCGATCAATGGTATCCATGTCTGTGCCGATGGATTAATCGTAATAATTCCATTGCGCAGGCCATCACGATTAAATTTCGGAGCAGTATATACCACATAATGATTATCCTTTTGTGGCGGTGTATTCTTAAAACGTCCGATAAAAGCAGGGGTTTTGGCATTCTGAAACAACAGATGACGATAATCAGCTAACTGTAGAACTGATTCAAGGCTCACTCGCTGAAGCCATCTGTTTTGGAAAGCGTCAGTCTGATTTTGGAGGATTTTAGTCGGTAGCAATAGACATCCAATGCCATCTGGCTTGAGAAATCCCGGAGCGGCCTCCATGAATTTTTGAGCGATTTGTTTGCTCCCCCTTCCTTCATATGGAGGATTGCCGATAATGCAATCGAATTTATTGATAATAGGTGTTTCCGATTTTAAGAAGTCCTTCTCGAAAATAACAGGGATATCTGCATCCGGACTGTTTTTTGTATCCTTATAGGTAAGAAGTTTCGGAAGTGGTCGACCAATTTTTTCAATATGCTGTTGTATGTCTGGTGGATCAAAATAGTCCATATACGCTATATACAAACTAAAACATGCTATTCGGCAAGCCGTTTCTTCAATATCCACTCCGGTAATCTGATTTAGAAGAATCGCCTGCAATGCTTTTGCTTTTTTAACATAAGAGATTCTACTATTTTGAGTAAAAATCCAGTGCCTTGCAAGCCGATTAAACAAAATAACTAAAAAAATACCTGATCCACATGCAGGGTCAAGAAAGGACCAGCCATAGGCCTCCAATCTGCCTTCAAAAGCTACATCTACAACCATTTCTGCAAGGAAACGGGGCGTATAAAAGGCCCCTCGTTTTCTTTGTTTGTTTTGATCTTCCGCACCTAAAAAATCCTGGTAAATTGCGCTGATCGTCTCAACTGGAATCATTTTAAAATTGTATGCCCAAAAGCCAAAATTGCGTTGTCCCGTACCAACATCATGACCTCCAAGAAAAAGAATCAGCTTGTCAATATGATCGGATCGGATGAGACTTTTTTCTTTTATGAGATCCTGGTCGAACATATTTCCGTTAAATTTAGATTTTAAATCATGAAAAATTTTGTAAAGAAAATCCAATCGGGATTTGTGTGTGCTTTTTTGTTCCAGTATTTCTGTAAGCAGAATTGTTCCAGTACTCTTGGTTTTTATTGATTCTCCGATCGAAATAATTCCCCTGTCTATGAGATAGCATAGAAAAAGAATGCGGCCTATAAAAGCATGAGCTGTTTTGATATTTAACTTGTTGTTACCTTTAATTAAGGAATTACGCAAGTTGCGAAGATGATCCAACAGCCATGAATCCACTGTATGTTCCGGGTTGAAATATGGCTTATGAGATTCATAATAATGCCCTGTAGATAGACGCCGGTAGAGTATTTGAATTTGTTGAGTATATTCAGCTTTGGGTAAGGTGTCAATAAGAGCCAATTCATCTGAAATATCATCGCATTTTTCATTGATAGGCTGTGCAAGTCCCGAGTAGATATAAACATTTTGCGGATCAACAAGAACAAGAATATTGGCAATGCCCTGGTTCCAAAAAAGTATTTGATATTTGATTCGTTCTTTTATAATAAATGGTCGATTAAATTCTTTAAGATAGAGTAAGGGACGGTTGTCAAAACAAAGTACTCCATCAAGTTTTAATTCCACCCATGCACGCTCGATAACTGATATATAACCTATAATATTAATATCTTTTTGGATTAATTTCAGAGAATCATAAAAAATCATACCCGGCGGTGTTGGGATATGTGCTTTTATTATATTGATATTTTTAGCGGTAATATTCATTATCAACAAACCTGCCTTAAAACTGCTTTAACAACTCCCTGAACAACTATCTCATCCACGGGAATCAAATTTTTAAACTTTGGGTTTTCTGCTTTAAGGAACAGTTTGTTATTCTTCTTTGCAAGTGTTTTTAAAGTGCTTTCCCCATCAATCATAGCAACAACAATATTTCCTTTCATAGGTGCGAGATCTGTGGCTGCAATAATCCAATCGCCATCATAAATACCTCTTCCAACCATTGATTCGCCCCTTACTTGAAGTGCGAATAAATTTTTGAGATTTTTTCCACCAAGTAATCTTTGATCTACAGAAATGGAACCACTTGATTTCTCAGATTGAATTTCAGGATACCCTGCCGGTATATCACCAATTATAGGCACCACGATATTGTCTCCGGAAACTTTTTTAATATCATTACTGATCAATTCAATCCCACGTGACCTACCGTTGTTTCGACGAATATAGCCTTTTTTTTCAAGGGCAACAATATGATCCGTTGCGGACTTCGTACTTTTAAAACCAAAAGAATCAGCTATCTCCCTGTAAGTGGGCGATATTTTCCCAGCTTTCCTTAACCCCTCAAGGTAGTTCAATATCTCTTGCTGTCTTGCAGTTAAAATTTCATTACTATACATTTGTATAGTGTATTCAAGAATTTTTTTCATGTCAAGACTAAAACCGAGTGCGCGAAGCTTTTTATTGACAGTTTCGGATTTCTTGCATAAATCATGATCAAAATTTTCAATGAAAAATGTTTTGATTTGGATCGGTATCTTTAATATTTTACACTGCGGACTATAAGCCCACTCCCTCTCTTCTGAAATTAAAAGTGAAGACTAATAAAATCAGTGTTTCTGCAAACAAATAAGATTAAAATCAAAGTTATTTCTTACCATGTGGTAGTATTCATTCTTCTTGAAGGCTTTCAAATTTTTCCTGGCCTCTTAGTATCTTCTTGACGTTCTTCAGGGCAAGCCCCAGCTTTATCACATCCATAATTTTTTTAAGGAGCCGCGCCCTTGCCTCAATTACCTTTAACAGTTCTTATCTCATATTTTTGTAAATTACATTCTCAAGTCTTGATACCGGAAACGGTTTCCAATAAATTTTTTTTGTATTCAGGGCATGTTTTACAGAGGCTTTTTGAACCTTTGAGGGAATGTCGGTTAATAAAATCAGATCATGCATCAGAAAAGACTGCCATTTCAAAGGCTTAGGCAGGTTTTTGAAAACTATCTCTACCTGTTGAACAAATTTGTTCAACAACACCTCTGCTTCCTTAGAAACCAGGGCGCCTCTATCCTTGCTAACCCTTATAGAATCAAACTTTGACAGCAATTTATGCACCCTTTCAAGGGGTGTTTTACCTACCGTCAAATACTCGACGTCTTTGCCCATTTCCACATCAATGATTTCAATGGTTGCTTCAATTGATTCAATGGCTGATAAATCTTGTTGTAAAAGGTTTTCAGCAGCGCTTATTCTTCATATGATGAAGACGTGCTGGCAGAAGGTGTCCGTCGGCTGGGCAAAGTGATTTCGGAAAACTTATCTTAACCCGGGTCATAAAACCTGTTCACTCCCCTGAGGTTGAACTTCAACCAGGTTGCAATGGAAAGCACAGGTCTTTCCCATATCGGTGAGCCGCTGGCTGGTCAGTTGGTTAGCCCCGCCACCAGGTGAAAGGCTGGGCCAGTGGAGGCCCTCGGCCACTAAAAGCCCGGCTTGAGTGTCGTCTGTCACATGGGCCAGAAAACGGCACTCTCCCCGGTCATTGAACACTCTGACCGGATCACCATTGATTATGCCCCTGGCCTGGGCGGTTTCGGGATGAATCATCACCCGGGCCTGACCGACCCTTTCCCTGAGTCCGTCTATCTCGTTAAAGGCCGAGTTAAGAAAAAGGTGATGTGGAGGAGTGATGAACTCCAGGGGGTATCTGTCTTTGCCATCAGGATCCCTTAAAGGTTGCCCGTCGGGAAGGGGGTCAAGACCCTGATCGGCCATTGTCTGAGAAAAAAATTCCACCTTGCCCGAGGGCGTAGCGAATCCATCGGCATAGGGGTTGGACGGTATGTTCAACCTCACAGCTTGGCCGGACTTCAATATCTCAGAATCTATCCCTTCCATATAAGGCGATTTTTCAAGTAAAAAATTTTCAATGAAATCCATCTCGTTAAGGGAAAAAACGTCTTCTTTAAAACCAAGACGGGCTGCAAGTTCCTGGAAGATCGTCAAAGTGGGACGGCTCTGTCCCACAGGAGGAATGACCGGCCGGGCCATTTGAATATAATTGTGACCATAGGACCGGTAAAGATCGGTTACTTCCAGAAAACTGGCTCCCGGCAGAATGATATCGGCGTAGCTGCTGGTATCGGTCCGGAACATTTCCTGGACAACTACAAACAGATCCTCCCGGGCTAATCCGTTCAATACATCGCGGGACTGTGGAGCGACCACGGCCGGGTTGGACAGATAAACATAAAGCATTTTGATGGGCGGATTGGTAAGGGTGGTAAGGGCATTGCCAAGTTCAACCATGTTGATAGTCCGGGTGCAGGGCGGGCGCAGATCCGAACGTATCAAGCTCCTTAGATCAGAGGGTGCACCACCCAGAGAGCGGGTGATTCCTCCACCAGGTTTATTAAAAGCGCCAACCAGGGCAGGTAAAAGTGCAATGGTCCTCATCGCCATGCCACCTTTAAGCTGGCGGGCCGGTCCCCATCCGGTTCTGATGTAGGGTGACTTTGCCCTGCCATAACCTTCGGCCAGACTGACTATCATTTCCTTGGGCACACCACAGATATCGGCTGCCCTGGCTGGAGGATACTCTTTCGCCCTGATCTTTAATTTTTCAAAGCCGATTGTCTTTTGGGCGATGAAATCGTGATCGATCATATCCCGGTCGATTATCACCTGCATCATGGATAAGGCCAGGGCTGCATCAGTGCCCGGCTTGATCATCAAGTGCACATCGGCCCGTTGAGCTGTTCGGTTGCGATAGGGATCAATAACGACCAGGGTGGCTCCGGCCTTCTGAGCCTTGCTGAAATAGGGCCAGGCATGAATGTTGGTGGTCAGGGTGTTGCTGCCCCAAATAATTATGTAGTCTGATTGGGAAGCCGATTGGATCTCAGTGCTGGGTCCTTTGCCGAGGCTGGCTTCGTATCCGGCCGTAGCGGCCGGACCGCAGATTGTATAGTCCAAACCGCTGGCCCCTAACCGATTAAAAAAAGCGTGTCCCGCGTTACGGTGTACCAGACCCATGTGCCCGGCATATGAGTATGGCAAGATGGCCTCAGGGCCGAATTCGGAGGATACAGACTTCATCCGGGAAGCCACTTCATCCAGGGCCTCGTTCCAACTGATTGGTTCAAATTTGCCGGCACCCTTGGCGCCGGTCCGTTTAAGAGGCGTGGTGATGCGTTTAGACGAATGGATGTGCTCGGGAAAGTGGGCAGCTTTTTTGCAGATAAAGCCAGCCGTGAAAGGATGATTCGGATCACCCTTAACGGTTACAATCTGACCATTCTCAACCTTGACCAACAGGCCGCAGGTGTCAGGGCAATCCTTGGTACAAACTGCTCGTTTCCACATTGAAAGTCCTCCTCAATCCGATAATTTATATATTCTTTCCAAAAGGCATTTCCTTTTAAAACTTCCTTAATATATTGGGATGTCACTGTTTTTGCAATCCAGAAATGCTTATAAAGGAGATATGTTAAATCTGTTTTACAAAAACGACCAATAAGCTTGTCAGTACAATTTATTAACAAAGGGTTTAATATGGGAAAATGACTTACAATGCTGGTTTTGGCCCATATAATTGAATGCCGGCTTGGCAGAAATTGAGCTGGATGGTGCTATTATGATCGACTCATAGTTGCGTTTCCTGGTATGCTTTTTATATCTTTGCCTTGTTCAGGCCGTGTTTTATAGATGCTTTTTGCACTTTTGAGGGAATGTCGGTTAATAAAATCAGATCATTCATCAGAAAAGACTGCCATTTCAGTGGTTTAGGGAGGTTGGAAAAATACAAACTTGAGCCAGTAACATGCCAAATGACAAGATATGTGGACAATCGGTTAAATACTTGTGGTACTATGGTTTCAGTTATCGTTAAGAGGGCAAGGCTTATAATAAAAATAAAAACCCAGAGTAGATAATTGTCAATGCCACAGTATAAACCATGAGTACATAAAACCATCTGCCGGCAAATTTTGGTGTTCGCAGCGGGGAAAGATTAAACCCGGCCATGATCATGAACATCATATAAAGCAGAATTGAAAAAGTTGCAGTGCTGAATAAAGGTTCAAACAGAAAAACAAAAGCAAAAACAATAATATTGTTGTCCAGCGCAAGCCCCTTATACGTGGTACTGTCTACAAGACCGAAAATATTGAAATAGCTCAACCGTATTGCACTGGTGGCAACGATGACAAAGGCGCCCGGTAAAAACCATGCACTGAACTCTCCATAGCTTAAAAGAAAAACAGCAGGACAAATACCAAAGCTTACCATATCAATCAATGAATCCAGCTGTGCTCCGAAATTCTTTTGGTCATCCGTTCTACCCGCTATTTTTTGGGCAATAATACCATCTCCCCAGTCAAAAAGGACTGCCCATATCATCCCGATAATGGCGGCTGGAAAATTTTTTAAAACGGCAAAGTATATCCCCAGCAGTGCACATAAAAGCCCTGCAAGAGAACAGATATTGGGCAGATCTTTCGCAAACCAGAGCATTCCGGTCTGGTGCGAAGGTTTAGATTGTGATGTGCTCATCAAGGTCCTCTTTAATTATTTTTATTCCCAAGCATGGATGCCAGCGCATCCACCAGGTTGGTGTTCTCTTCTTCTGTCCGGGCTGCAATACGGATATATCGGTCCGCATCGGGCATGGTTTTACCCTGACAGTGTTTGATGTACATATTATGTTCAATAAATAATCTTTTTGTTAACTCAGGCCCATTCAGCCCTGTGTCCGGCAATCGGCAAAAAATAAAATTGGCATCCGGCTTATAAACTGTGAATCCTGAAAAAGTCGACAGATCCTGATATAGTTTATCCCGATCCTTTTTAACCTGCTCACAGCTTTTAATGAAGACGTCACGATAATCAGGTAGAATCCTTAAAAATTCTTCTGCAAATCCATTTATGTTCCAGATATGAATGCCCTGACGGACTGCTTTGGCAAATTTAGAGTTTCTTGTCAAAAGATAGCCGATCCGAAGGCCACAGATGCCGTATGCCTTGCTCATGCTTTTAAAAATGGCGATATTGGGATACATCTCGATTTGATCTTCCATGGATGTCTGACCAGATTTCTGATTGGGGTCCTGAACAAAATCAATAAAAGACTCATCAATGATCAATAGACAGTCATGGCCGGACAATTTTTGGGCCAGACGTATCAGGTCGGACTTGGGAACGGCCATGGCGGTTGGATTGTTTGGTGTGACCACAACTGCAATATCTGCACCGGTTTTAATGATATGAGCCGCAAATTTATCCACATCCAATTGAAAAGAAGGACTCTCAAGGGGAAATTCAATGGCACATCCCTTGGGTGCGGCATTCACATATTCGTTGAACGATGGCACTGGGACAACTATTTTTTTGGCAATTTGCCCTGAGACTATTTTAATCAGTTCTGCTGCACCATTGCCGACAACAATGTGCTCAGGCTTTTGATTGATCAGCTTACCCACAAGAGAAGCAAGGACATCCTGTGCAACAGGGTAGTTCAGGACAAGGTCATGGATTCGGTTTTTAAAGCAGGTAAAAACCTCTTCCGGTGGGAAGTAAAGGTTATATAAATACGCATGATCAATAAAATCATGGCGATAGTATCCGCCATGCTGACCTGAAATATATTCATATTTTTCTATCTGATTTTTATAAACAGGATCAGGCATATAGGCTTCCTTTTACAAAGGGGTTCCGGGCGTACAGGTCTTCATCTTCTAAACGAATAGGTTTTAAACCATAAACGGGAAGCGGTTTGCTTATTCTTGCTGGAAACAACTTTTCAGCAGATGCAAGATCTTCTATTGTGTCAATTTCATACCAGGGCTTTTGGTCAAAAAAGACCGCTTTAAAGGATAATGATTTTTCTGCCACCATTTGTCGAAACACGGCTTCGTAATAATCATTGACCCTGCCGGCAAAAATATACTGGTTCAGTTTTTCGATAACCCGGTACCATGATGAAACCGAAAGGCTGTAAATATTAACTGTCTTATATCGGGTTTGTTTTGAATTGTTTTTTGCATCACTATGAAATGCATCAACAGTGTTGGATGGATTGATTGTGACGGTCGAACCGTTCAGCCAAGGCTTCATTCTGGCAATGGCAATCCTGTCAGGGTAAAGCATGTCTGTCAATAAAGACGGGTTAAAAACAAGATCGCTTTCAATGAGCACAAATGGTTCATTGATAATTTCCCGGGCCATCCATAACGAATATATATTGTTGGTTGTTTTGTATAACGGGCTGAAAACATATTCGATTTTAATGTTCCCAGCCCGGGTTCCCAGAAAATTACGAATGCAGTCTTCCAGATGGCCGGTGACCACAACCAGCCGTTTGAAACCATGTTGATTCAAGCCTTTGATCAATCGTTCCAATATGGAGGTTTCATTAACAAGGGTAAGGCATTTGGGTGATTTTTGTGTCAGGGGGAACAGGCGGCTTCCAGTACCGGCTGCAAGGAGTAAAGCGGTTGTGATACGCTTTTTGTGATAAGGGTTATTGGTTAAAAGCATAAGCCGCCTCATTTTAAAGAGTTAATGGATTCAAAAAATAACACTCTTTTTCGAGGATGAAATTTTTTGTACAACAAGCAAATTGTTCAAAAAAAATAATAGCTTCTAACTTAGAGGAGTAGACCACATTTGGAGATCAAGGATATACACCGTAAGGCAAAAACGTTTGTACGTCATTTTTAACGGTACAACTGCGCCCATGGTATAATAATACTGGTAAATGTCAAGGACTATATCTTTTTGTTGTCTGACTGGCATTTTTTTTGCAGTGAATAACCGCTGCTCAAGCCCTGAATGAAATAGTCTTCTTAACCCAATCATTAAAATATGGTGTGCCCATTGCGCATGCATCACTATAGTTGTAAAGAAGTGTTTTGATTTAAAGTGTTATAAACCTTTGTTGTTAACCAGGAGTCATGCATGAATGTTTTACACATCTCAGATCTTCATTTCGGTCCCAGACACTGGGACGGAAACGACAAAATTCTTATAAAAAAGATCAATTCATTTGACGCCGATATCGTTATCAATACCGGAGACAGTACAACTGATGGACTGGAAGATGAATATATCAAGGCAGGACGCTTCTTAAAAGCGATCAAGTGCAAAAATGTCATTTCTATCATTGGCAACCATGACAAAAGGAATATGCGATCCCATGAATTATTCCGAAAATATATTTACAATCCCGAAATCATTTACATTCCTGAAATGGAGAAAACCAATAAACAGCATCTGTTTTTGGACCGGAAAATAACCAGGGTTCGGGACAATTTCACAGACATCAATTTTGTTAAATCCATTTCAATAAACGGACAGATTGTTTTGATTATCAGCATTGATTCCAATGAATTGTACAGGGATGAAGGATATGTTGAAAAAGAAGTTCTGAACGCGGTTTCCAAGAAGATCAAACAGATGGAATATGATTTGCCCCTGCTGCTGATCCATCATTCCGTTTTGGGGACTGACGAGTGTCCTTTAAAAAACTCGTCTTCGGTTATTGATTTTGTACATGAGCATCATATTGAAAATATTTTTTGCGGCCATACCCATGAACTGGAACTCATGCAAACAACTGATTTATATAGCGGGAATTCTTTTACTCAGTTTATGTGTGGTTCTTTGTCTTCTATCAATCATAGCAACGATGACAACATGTTCCTGTATTATGAAAATCTGGGCAGTGAAAATATGCATTTGTCTCTGGTAAGAATTTTTCTTAAGGAGGGTATGGTGACGTTTAAAGAGGAAAAAATCTTTTAAATTCTTCATCTGCCAATACACTTGCCGCAACCCGGCTTTTATGCCCAGTATCACACACAGGGTTTCGTGGCTTCAATATAAGCCGACGTCACAAATTCCCCGGCCCTGCTTTTAGGCAGCCATTCATCTACTAACTCCTGGCTGATTTTTTTAGGTGTAATCAGGATATTTTCATATCCTGCTTTTTGTAACATAAGTGTTGTCTCTTCTATAGTGGCAGCCCCGCCGATGCAGGCTGATACCAGCAAAAGATCCTGTTTAACATCTTCCGGCAGTGGTTTTAAGGCCACAATATCGGATATGGCAATTCTTCCACCTGGTTTTAAAACACGAAATGCATCAGAAAAGACCTGTTGTTTTTCAGGGGATAAATTGATCACACAATTGGAGATAATCAGGTCTGCAGCATTGTCTCCCACTGGCAGGTGTTCAATCTCACCAAGGCGGAATTCCACATTGTCTGCCTTCATTTTTACCTTATTCTCTCTTGCCAGACTGATCATTTCAACAGTCATGTCCACACCGATAACCCGCCCGTTTTCACCCACTTCCTTTGCAGCAAGAAAGCAGTCAAATCCTCCACCTGAGCCGAGATCAATAACAGTATCTACTGCGGTTCAATGGACCATTTATATATCTAGTGTTTGAACGAAAACTCACCCATCTACTGCGTTGCTGCAAAATCCTGAAATCCTCATGTACAGTAGTACACTCCGGTTTCAAGATTTCTTGCGCCTTGTATATGGGCAATTTTTCGTCCCAACACGGGGTTTTCGGTCAGGCACTATCTAATTATTTTTCTGAAGTTTAAGAAATAATGGAATAATAGTACCTGAAAGAATTAATCCGCCCGCAATGATAAAACCCATGGGGAAAAAGCCTTTTTCTCCTAAAAATCCAATTACATTTGGAACCACTCCCCCGCCTATCAGAAAAGCGATGGGTATTGTAAAAGAGACAGCAATATTGCGGGTTTCTTTAGAACCGATATGTGATAAAGCGGCAAAAGCAGGAGGGAAAAAACAGACAGCAAACAAAGGTTGGCAAAATATAATAACTTGTATGAGGCTATCTGCTGCCACACCGATTAAAAGAGTTGAAATGCCTGTAAGGAACAGTACAAATGACAGTGTCGGCTTGAGACCAAAATGATCTGATAGCCATCCGACCAATAGTGCCATTGGCAAAGTTAAAACTCTGGACATAGTAATCAATGTATTTGCCTGGGACTGAAGCATGCCATGCTCGTTAACAAGATATAATGGCAGCATCGAATAAACCCCCAGGCCCCCGGTTACCCCTAAGCTGAACAATACTATCATCATCCAGAAAGAGGGAGTAGCGATGAGGGGCAAAAACGATTTCAGCACAGGTGATTCTCCAGGAAAATCTTTTACAGTGGAAAACTTAAAAAAGGCAATGCCAAATAAAATAGAAGTCCCTCCGATAACAACAAGAACGCTTCTCCATGAGAGCCACAGCAGCAACCCTTCACAGGTCATCGGTGCCAGTAGAAAACTTAGGTTAGGGGCCAATTCATGTATGCCGATTGCTTTTCCCCAATTCCGGCTACTGATTGAAGATGTCAGCATGGCTATTCCTGAAGGAAGGTACAATGCTGATGTCATGCCTACAACAAATAATCCTATGCGCATACTCAACAGACTCTGGCTTAGACCTGTAACTAAAAATGCAATGCCGGTTGCTACTGCCGAAAAAACAATTGTTTTTTTATGTTTAATTCGTGAGGAGACAAATCCTGAGCATAATAATGAGATAAAATATCCGGATGCAGATATTAAGAAAAAAGAGCCGGCTTGTTCATGAGTCAGGTTCATGTCGGCTAATATGGTAGGCAGTAAAGGTGAAATAACTATCCGGATGGTAAAATTCAGGAAAAAAATTGATGTCAGGAAAAACAGGGGCCCAAGTTGTGATTCGATTGTGTCATCGCCATGATTCTCTGATTTGTTATGTATTTTATTTTTCATTTTAAACCATTTTCAGTTATTAATACGCAATAATCCGACACCAAGAATTGTAACCATGGATGCAATTATTTTTATTAAATCAAGTCGTTCTTTGAGTACAAAGACGCCCAATAGAAGGGCAAATATGATACTTGTCTCTCTCAACGCTGTAACCATTGCAATAGGAGCCATTGTAAAGGCCCAGATTACCAGTGCATATGCTGTAAATGAAGCACAACCCCCAGTCAACGCCAACTTATAATTATTAAAAATCATGTTTTTAATAATACCTGGACGTATAATTTTTATTATTATGGTAAAAAATAGAGCATTTAAAAGTGATAGACTCCCGTAAAACCCAAGTGCAGTAGTGGCTACACGAGCACCCATACCGTCCACCAGAGAATAAGCAGCAATAAATCCTCCAGTTGCAATTGATAGCAACGCAGCACGATTATTTCTTAAACCGTCACTTCGTCGAACCAAGGTTAAACTCATAATCCCAGTACCAATTATGATTATTGCTAAAAGCTCTATCTGGTCAAGATTAACTCCCAGAAATGTAACAGAAATACCAGTTACAATTAAAGGAGCTACACCACGAGCCAAAGGGTACACCTGGCTTAAATCACCAATACGATACGAATATAGAAGAAATAATTGATAACCAGTATGTAGCAATGCTCCAATGATTACGTAAGGAAATGATTCAAATTTTGGAAACGGCGAGAATATAAGTGCGACCAGGCCGAAAGGAATGTGGCCCAAAACCACTGCGGTCATGCTTATGTGTTTATCCGCTTTTTGTTTAATCAGGAAGTTCCATGATGCATGCAGTGTTGCTGCAAGTAAAACAATTAACATTACAGTGAGGGACATTTGAGCACCTAAAATATCTAAATTGAAATCAACATCTGCCTAATTCTTTATCAATTTAATCCATTATAGTACAGATCTATATATCATAATTAATGGGTCTGGATATTGATTTTTAAGGAAAAGATCGGTAAGTGTAGATTGATTTTCATAGGATAATATCTTGGAGTCATACATGCGTCTTGAATGTAATAGTCTGAATTTCACATACCCGGGCAGCAGGATTGCCGTCATTAACAATCTTTCCTTTTCCATACAAAACCCGGGATTCAAAGCATTGTTCGGCCCGTCAGGAGTTGGGAAAACATCTCTTGCAAAACTTATTGCCAATTCAAAGTTTCGGGGTGCAAAAGATATCGTCACGGAGAATATGGATACCATCCTTTACTCCTATAATCTGGAACGGCTTCCCGGCTGGTCAAGTACTGGAAACCATCTGAACAAAGTGACCTCACCTGAAAAACAATCGTTAAAAGAACAATTAATAGAGATTTTTGAATTAAATGATGTGCTGGGTTCACGATTTTCTAAGCTTTCCATGGGCCAGCAGAACAGGATGAATCTTATCAGGTATCTTGTGCAGGATTTTGATCTTTTAATTCTGGATGAAAGTCTTGCCAATGTTGATGAGAAACTAAGAGAGACCATAATTCTTGCCATTAAAGAATTGTTTTCTGACAAGATGTTTTTATATATTTCCCACAATCTCATTGAGGTATCAAAATTTTGCAGCCAGATACTTGTTTTTGGGAAATTCTCGGAAAAGAAAGATTCCTTTGTGATAGACGGGCAGGATTGCAAAAAGGGTTATCTTCTGGATAAAAAAGAACTGGATGTTACCATGCTGGAGATTATGAATGCTTTTTAGACGAATTTATCAGTTTTTAATCGTATATATAATTGGGATATCCTTTTTATTGATGATCAAGATGGGTTTATCCCTGTCCGATTATGTGATCCCGGGTGTTCCCCTTATCCTTGAAACAGCAGGCCAGGTATTTAAAGAATATTTTTTTGATGTGATGAACACGATGTCTGTCACTGTGCTTGGTCAGTGTCTTTCCATTGTCCTGGCCTTTACCGTTGGCATTAGCGGTCGGAAATCTTCCTGGATCGGTTCTTTTATTAAAGTAACAGCCTATAATATACAGGCATATCCCATTGTTGCCCTGGCCCCAATTATTTTTATACTTCTGGGGGATGGATTTATTCCAAGGCTTTTGATTGCCTCCATGATCTGCTATTTCCCCTTGCTTTTATCTGTATTGGGTATCATGGCAACCCCCGTGGCAGATATTGAACATTTTTATATTGTCACAGGCCGGATGCGGTGGCAGCTTGAGGTTAAAATAAGGGCGTTTGAAAATCTGAGCAAGCTGACGACGGTGATATCGGGCAGTGCAACCCTTGCCATGGCAGGAACCATTGTGGCGGAATTTATCGCGGCAAATGCCGGGATAGGGTATAGCATCAGAATTGCACTATATCAAAGCGATCTGGCTAAAATTCTGGTGGCACTATTTATGATCGGTATCATTATTTCCATATATCAGGGGATTTTGGAAACAATGGGAGAGCAAATTAAAACCAGGTGGTCCATTTCAAAGGGAGGAGAGGTCTTATGAGAAAAAATCTTTTTTTATTTATCTTGTTTTTATTGGTTCTGGCGTGTGCAACACCGTCTTTTGCCAAGGGAACCCAATTGAATTACAGACTTAAATGGTTGTTTAATGCCAGTGTTGCAGGGGATATTTATGCTGATGCCAAAGGATATTTTAGCGATGCCGGCCTGGAGGTCACAGTCAAGGAGGGAAGCCCTGAAAAAAATGCCATTAACGAATTGGAACTCGGGTATGCCGATTTTGGCGTGGCCTCTGCCGATCAGGTCATCCGTGCCCTTGACAAGGGGGCTGAAATTTTTGTTATTGCTCAGCTTTTCCAGGTGAATCCCATGCAATGGATATACAGGACTGATCAACCTGAAATTAAAACGCTTCAGGATCTTAAGGGCCGCAACATAGGTATTACATTTGGCGGAAATGATGAAACCATTATGAACACTCTTTTTGCAAAAGGGGGAATTACAAAAAAAGATGTCACCATAACAGGTGTCAGGTTTGATTTCACCCCCTTTTTTATGCGGAAAGTGGATGTATGGCCCGTTTACAGGAATTCACAAGGGGTTATACTGAAAGATAAGCTGGCGAGAGAGGGGGAGGATGTCTATTTTTTTAATCCGGCAGATTTTGGGGTGAATTTTGTGGCCAATTCCGTGGTTACCTCGGAAGAGATGCTGAAAAACAATCCCGATCTTGTTGAAAAATTCCTCAATGCTTTACTTAAAGGCTGGAAAGCTGCTATGGACCCGAAAAATGAAGAGATAGCCCTGGAAGCTGTGAAAAAACTTGATAAGGGAACCAATGATGTGATCCGAAAAAAGCAGCTCAATGCCACAAGGGATCTGATCAAGCCGTCTGTATCTATCAGAATCGGGACCATTGATATGAATGCCTGGAAACAGACTGAAGCGATCATGCTTAAAGAAAAGCAGATTAAAAAACCAGTGAATATAGAAACCCATCTGATCCAGATAAAATAAGTAAAATTTAACGGAGATATACTTCCTTTTGACTTTTTGAATTGAAACGAAGCATCATAAAAAGCCCGGATGCAGTAAGACTGACAAGAAGCCCATACCAGACACCATAAATGCCCATGTTGAGTTTGAATGCCATAAAATACCCTGAAGGAAGCCCTATCAGCCAGTAGGCGGCAAGGGTGATCAGGGTAGGAATTTTCATGTCCGTAATTCCCCTTAATATTCCTAATCCGACTGCCTGGGTGCCGTCGGATATCTGGAAGAATGCAACAATCACTAACAGAGTGGCACTGATATCTATGACCTCTTTTTCAGAAATATAGAGGGTTGGCAAAAAGAATCTGAACAGGATAAAGATCAACCCGGCAGAGGCCATAAACCCGGCACACAAAAGTGCGGCAGAAAACCCGGCCAGCCTTGTTCCATGAACATCTCTTCTCCCGACGGCAGTGCTGACCCGGATGGTTGCTGCAGAGGAGATTCCCATGGCAACCATAAATGAAATAGATGCAAGGTTTAATGCAATCTGGTGGGCAGCAAGTGCAATGGTTCCCATCCAGCCCACCATGATAGCTGAGGCTGCAAAGGCACTGACTTCAAAAAAATACTGAAATCCTGCAGGAATGCCAATGGCAAGAAGGCGCCTCATCATGGGCAAATCAATTTTTCTATAATTCAAGGTGGGATCAAAGCGTTTCATTTTTGAGGATTTTCTGATGATAACCATAAGTGCGATGGCCATAAATGTCCTTGAACTGATAGTAGCAATACCGGCACCTGTAAGACCAAGGGGAGTAACCCCGAGATTTCCATATATAAATATCCAGTTTGCCAGAATATTAACAATATTGGCGAGAAGAGTGATGATCATGGCGGGTCTCAGATAGCTTACCCCTTCGGCAAACTGGCGATAGCTTTGAAACAGCATTAACGGCATCATGGAAAACCCCAATACTTTCATGTAAAGGGATGCCGGGCCCACAATCTCTTCGGGTTGATTGAGAAATTGAATACATTCTGACAAAAGAATAGTGATTCCGCAGAGCAAAATACCGAAAAAAAGATTTAATAAAATTCCCTGCCTCAATACAACGCCGCATTCTTCATCTCTGCCTGCACCATAGGCAATGGCAGTTAGAGGTGTGACAGCCACTGTCAACCCAAATCCAACAACCATAATCAGCATAAAGAGTGAATTGGTTATGGATGCGGCTGCAAGCGCCTGGGTCCCCACTTTGCCAACCATGATATTATCCACCACTGACATGAGCATTTGCCCTAGTTGGCCCACAACAATGGGAAGAGACAGAACAAGAGTTTTTTTTATTTCATTTCTAAGCATAGCGTCATCAAGGGTTTTTGATTTTCATTTTTTTAAGTTTAAGCGGTATAAAGGGTCGCCAACAAGAACCATTTTCCAGGAAAGGTAGGGCAGGCTTATGATATATGATTCTGCCAGCGTAAGATATCCTTCCGTGAGAAAATCAAAGAAAATTTCCGGTACAGGAAAGGCCTGTACATAAGGCTCTCCCACAGGACCTATGGTCGCAGCGATTCCCTTATCCAGCATTTTTTTACACCAGACCTGGCTTGTGTCGTTTTTTAAGGTGGTACATTCGGCACTTGCAATATGGAATCCCACAGAACCCTTTGTCCAGGTAAAGGCATCAATGTATTTTGCCAGACTGTACCAACCGCAATAAAGGGCTGTATCAGGGCTTTCTCCGCTCTGAAACAATGTCGTGTCCTCATTCAGGACAACCTTGATCCGATTTTCTTTTAAAAGCTTTTGGGATGCACGATGAATGGATTTGTCATAAAAGGCATATCCCGAAACTTCACTTGTTCCTGGATCTTTCCATCTGGCATCAAAATAGGCCGTGCCTTTTAACCCGGTTTTTTCGGCTTCAATGCTATCATCAATGATTCGTTTGACAATGGTTTCATCGGCACCGTCAAGCCGGCTGGTCATTAAGACCTCAGACTTCATTATTATTGTTTTTTGATTTCTGAAGCCCAGGTAATATGGGTTTGGCAGCCACATGTTAAGGTCATACCTGTCTTTTTTGATAAGGGATAGTTCAGAATCAAAGGAGGCAACCTTGTCAATTTGTATTAAATAGTCTGCAATTGCTTTTTCCAGGGCAGATAATTTGTTTTGTTTTTCCTGTCGCAATTTTAAATCAATGATTTTCCCTTCAATCAATTGATCTTCCAAGGCTTTTTTTTCCATTTCAAGCCCATGCAGCTTTGTTTTTTCCGCCTGGGTTTTTCCTGGAGAAGAAATCCTTAATGGAACCCCGAAAACAGTGACAATGGCCCGGATTTGTCTGTTCTGGCCCAGAAATCTTTTGATGGGTGGGATGGCTTTTTTTGTATATTCATCCCGTGTGCAGGTTTCTTTATCTGTCATGAATACTAAAACCAGATTTTTTTCAGGGATAAGCCTTTTTTTCATATAGTACATGGCAAGCCCTTTACTTTTTGCAGCATTTAAGTTTGCAACGACAAGAACTTCTTCCGGTGCAAGGGCAAAGGCCAGGGGGCAGGAAAACAAAACCATAATAAGGCAAATGAGTACACCATATATTAAATCCCGGTTAATTATAGTGCTCATATCGTTAAAAGCAGCCCTTCATTATTGCTGGATGAATCATATCCCACAAAAAGGATTGATGATGGGGATACTGTATTTGACTTATCTTTTAAGGTCAAGTATGGGGCTGGTTTAATCGCTTCAAATTTGATTATAGATGAGTCTTAATCCTTCAAGGGTCAAGGATGGCTCTACTTTTTCAATGGTGTTGGAAATCTTGAATATCAATGGAGCAAGCCCTCCCGTGGCAATTATCCGGGGTGGAGTATCCATTTCTTTTGTCATCTTTTCGATCATCCCGTCCACCATGGCGGCAGTTCCATAAATAATGCCGGATTTAATGCTTTCAATGGTATCTTTGCCAATGACTTTTTCAGGTGCCTGGAATATTTCCACCCTGGCCAGCTTGGAGGCTTTTTGGAAGAGTGCTTCAGCAGAAATCATGATACCCGGTACAATGGCCCCGCCAAGGTATTCCCCTTTTTCAGAGATAACATCAAAAGTTGTGGCTGTTCCAAAATCGATAATAATGAGAGCGGTTTTATATTTATGAAAGGCGGCAACAGCATTAACGATCCTGTCAGCCCCCACTTCATTGGGGTTATTATAGAGAATTGGCATCAGTTTTTTAACCGAGTCCGCACTTATCCATAAAGGTGTTAAGCCAAGATACTTTTCACAGAATGCATTCAGGATAGGAACTGATGAAGGAACAACAGATGAAATAGCAGCCGTTTTAATATCCTTAGGATCAACCCCTTTATATGAGAAAAGTGCAGTGGCAAGTACATTGAATTCATCAGCAGTTGAGTCTCGAATTGTCCTGATTCTCCAGTCATGTTTGAGTATGTCGCCGTTATAGACTCCCATAACGGTATTTGTGTTTCCAACGTCAATTACAAGAAGCATTAAGTTTCTCCTTTATTCTATTTTTATAGTAAACACCTGTGGAACAGCATCTGTCATCATCAGGTCCCATGGTATATTAATATAGGCATGCCTGGCATACACACCCGGCGCAAGTCCCTTCAGGTCAATAAATGAATAGATTTGATCCGTAATTTCTTTATTGTTTAATGTCTCAAAAGGCCCTTTAATCCGGATATTTATTTTTGAAGGTTCAATATTGACCTTTAATGTGGAATTCCATACCTGGATGGGAATATTTTCAATTGTTTTTGAAATCCGCTGCTGCTGAATTGGAACACTTACAATGATAATAGGATCTGAAGATGAAATGATAGATGGGTTTTCCAGGTCCAGAGGGATCTTTTTTTTGAAACTTTCATTGGCATTTGTAATATCAATGGGCTTTGTCTTTAATTCTTTGATGGATTGAATCAAGGAGGCAGCACCGATCAACTCCACACTGGCAGGTTCTGTAGCAGCGTCCAGGGCAATATGTCCCTTGGCAGGCGTTCCAATATAGGGGACCGTTATTTTAAAGGTTTTTCTTATCTTTTTTTCCAGCTGAACGCTGAGATAGGAGGGTTTAATACTTAAAATTTTAATGCCACGGTCCACGGGGATTCGTTTTTCCTCCACGGGGAACAAATATGAACCCGGTTCAATGGAGTCAGAATCGCCTGCAGGATCGAATTCAAGGTCAGTGTAGAGATCCACGGGATAGTGGATATTTTTTTTGTTGATAAGTTCAATCAAGTTTGGATGAGCCTGGATTCTGATTTCTATTTTATCAGTATGAAAACTTGTAAGTACCATATTTTCCGGTACATTGGAAAAGTCCACGGGAAGCAGTAGGTCTGTCTCAACCGGCTCTGTGGTGCAACCCCAGAAACCGGAAACAATGAAGACCAATAAAAAAATCAAGGCATTGTAATAAGGCTTAAATTTAAGCATTCCTGATCGAATCTATGATATGGGTAAAGGATTTGACTTTTTCAACATCATGGACCCTGACAATATGGGCACCATTTAGAATGGAGGCTGCAACAGCCGCCAAACTGCCATATTCTGTCTTTATGTGATCCGCTCCTATCGGGGTATTCTCCTTTTTGGTCAGAATATTCTGAATAAAAGATTTTCGCGACGGCCCCACAAGAACAGGGTAACCAAGAGCGCAAATTTTTTCAAGATAATTGATGAGGACCAGATTATGTTCAATAGTTTTACCAAAACCGATTCCAGGATCAAGAATGATATGGTTCTTTTTTATGCCTTTTTCCATGGCATATTCTGCCCGTGATGCAAGATAATTTGTGATTTCAAACATTAAATCATCATAGTCGGGATTCACCTGCATGGTCTCAGGCGTTCCCTTCATGTGCATCAGTACCACAGGCACACCCCTTTTGGCAGCAAGGTCAGCCATGGCAGGATCTTTTTCAAAAGCCGATATATCATTTATGATAGCCGCTCCGGCATCGAGAGCCTCTCTGGCAACACCTGATTTTACAGTATCAATGGAAATGGGCACATCAATCCGTTTAGAAAGATTTTCAATGACCGGTATAACCCGGTCAAGTTCTTCCTGCTCAGATATTGGTGCTGCAAAGGGCCTTGCTGATTCTCCGCCAATATCCAGAATATGCGCCCCATCTTTAACCAGTTTGATTCCCTGTTCAACAGCAGTTTCAAAGGTATTGAACTTTCCGCCATCGGAAAAAGAATCCGAGGTGGTATTTAAGATTCCCATAATGCAGGTTTCAGGGCCTAATTTGAGGCGGAACCGGTTAAATTCAAGTGTGAATGGCAGCATGATGTTTATCTATTCAGATTCCTATGTCTTTGTCTCGTCTGAATCTGAAGCCTGAGCATCAGTATTTTCGACTTTGTCAACAATCTCGATATTGTCCTTGTCATCTTTGACGGATTTCTTTTTGACAGATTTCTTTTTGACAGATTTTTTTTTATCTTCAGGTTCAGCAGGCGTTGTGTTGAGATTCTGTTTTCCGAAAAAATCAAAATCAGGGCGCATGGATGCTATCAGATCATCCAGTTCTGATCCCAGAACCGTTTCTTTTTCAATGAGCAGGAGTGTTAATGCATGAAGAATATCGATATTTTCTTCAAGAACCTTATTAGCAGCCTTGTATGCCCGGTCAATGATCAAAGCAATTTCAGCATCAATTTTTCTGGCGGTTTCTTCAGAATAGGCTTTGGCCTGGGTCATTGACCGGCCGATGAAAATATTGTCATCATGGTCCTCATAGGAAAGTAGCGCCAGGTTATCGCTCATTCCAAAAGACCTGACCATTTTGTTAGCAAGCTTGGTGGCCTGTTTGATATCATTGGATGCACCAGTACTGATTCTTTTAAAAATTATTTCTTCAGCCACCCGGCCTCCAAAGGCAATGGCAAGCTCATTTTCAAGCTGATCCTTATATTTGAAATCCCCTTCCTCGGGAAGAAACCAGGTGACTCCGGCAGCTCTTCCCCTGGGAATAATGGTAATTTTATTGACAGCATCCGTATATGGCAGGAATCTTGCCACAAGGGCATGACCGCCTTCATGATAAGCCGTTGTTTTCTTTTCTTCTTCCTTGATGACCTTGGACTTTCTTTCAAGTCCCATATAAACCTTGTCTTTTGAGTCTTCAAAATCTTTCATGCTCAGTTTTTCATGGTCACGCTTGGCAGCCAGGAGCGCTGCTTCATTCACAAGGTTTTCAAGGTCTGCACCCGTAAATCCAGGCGTTCCTTTTGCAAGTATCATGGGATCCACATCATTGGCCAGGGGCGTTTTTTTCATGTGAACCCTTAAGATGCCCTCACGGCCTTTAATATCGGGCATGTCCACCACAACCTGACGGTCAAACCGTCCGGGGCGAAGCAGGGCAGGATCAAGAACGTCCGGCCTATTGGTGGCTGCCATGAGGATAACACCCTCATTGGATTCAAAACCGTCCATTTCAACAAGAAGCTGGTTCAAGGTCTGTTCTCTTTCATCATGTCCTCCGCCTAAACCTGCACCTCTCTGCCGCCCTA
>JAHJDU010000570.1 GCA_018812385.1 Pseudomonadota bacterium | reverse complement strand
TGCCAGTGGTGGCACCGAATTCCGAACCGGTTTTCTGGAGCATGTCTCCAATATCATCAAATAATTCAGTTGGGAAAGGCCCGCTGCCGACCCTTGTTGTATAGGCTTTTACAATTCCTATGATTTCATTAAGATTACCAGGGCCGACACCAGATCCGTTGGCGGCATTGCCGGCCACAACAGAAGAAGATGTCACAAAGGGATAGGTTCCATGTTCAATGTCAAGGTGGGTGCCCTGCGCCCCTTCAAATAACACTGTTTTATTGTTATTCATTCCATTAAATAATATCACTGAGACATCATCAATATAGGGCAGCAGACGATCCTTGATCTGCTGGAATAGATTGATGACCATTTCAGGGTCCACTGGGTCGGTTTTAAAATAGTGTTCCAGGTAAAAGTTTTTTTCTTCAAGAAGCGTGATAACTTTTTTCTTGAAAAACTCAAAATCAAGAAGGTCACAGAATCTTATCCCGCGCCGGGTTGCCTTGTCCTCATAACAGGGTCCGATTCCCCGGCCCGTTGTCCCGATTTTCTGGTCCCCTTTTTTGGCTTCACGGGCAGAGTCGATCAGTTTGTGATAGGGCATGATTATATGAGCCCTGTTGCTTATTTTGAGCATATCCGGTGAAACATCAATATGCATTGATGATAAATAATCAATTTCTTCAAGTAGCACAAAGGGATCAACCACAACGCCATTGCCGATAAAACACTTTTTGCCCTGGATAATACCGGATGGGATGAGGTGGCTTATAATTGTTTTGCCGTTGACAACCATTGTATGGCCGGCATTGTTTCCCCCCTGAAACCGGACCACATAATCGGCGTGTTCACTTAATAAATCAACAATTTTACCTTTGCCCTCATCTCCCCATTGGGTACCGACAATTACTGTATTTCCCACTATTTACTCCTTTTATCCAAAAAAAATTTTTGTATGAGCTTTTTTGTTTTTTCTTCATAAATACCTGATAGAACTTCAGGGCGATGGTTTAATCGTTTATCATCTGCCATGGTATACAATGAACCTGCCGCGCCCCATTTTGGATCTTTTGCCCCAAAAACAACCCGATTGATCCTGGCATGGATAATGGCGCCCATACACATGATACACGGTTCAATGGTTACGTATAAAACCATGTCAATCAACCTGTAATTGTTCAAAGCCAGGCAAGCCATGCGCATGGCATTGATTTCAGCATGGCTTGTGGGATCATTGGATGATATGGGACAATTGTAGCCATATCCGACAACTTTTTTATTCTTATCCACAATGACCGCGCCAACAGGAACTTCATTTATGGCTGCTGCTTTTTGTGCCTCCTTAATGGCAAGGCTCATATAATATTCATCATCTTTCATTTATGCTGTATTTATATAAATCTTTTTGCCTAAGGTCAAACAAATTTATACCATCAACCAATAGGGGAAAGGAATCTTGAAAATGGATTGAAACATAAAAATCTTGAAATTGTTAATAACCTTTGGTATAAAGCATCCCATATTGCGCGCCTGTAGCTCAGTTGGATAGAGTATCTGGCTACGAACCAGGGGGTCGGGAGTTCGAATCTCTCCAGGCGCGCCATTTATATCAAGGGTTTTCAGCTTTTTGTTGAAAGCCTTTTTTGTTTTAATGAAAAATAGTTGTCAGTTCAGTATTTTCTTGGTTTTCCCATGACATATTGTTAATATCTTTCGTGTATATTATAAGGTTCAGCAATAATGCTGGCATGGTTTTCAACAAGAGGAACAAAATGGATATTAAAGAAATGACGTCACGCTGTAAAACTGCTGGAATTTTTATGTCAGCGCTTTCAAGTGACATAAAAAATGCGGCGCTGAAAAATATTATCAAGGCTTTGGAAGATAATATGGATCGCATTATTGAGGCCAATAAAACAGATCTTGAACAGGCTCAAAAAGACAAGCTTGAACCGCCGTTGATGAAGCGCCTGGGGTTTGACCGCGCCAAGTTGTCAGAAGCCTGCGAAGGGATAGCAAGCCTGATAAAACTGGAAGATCCCGTGGGCAGGACATTGAGCGCTACAGAGCTGGACAAGGGCCTTAATCTTTTTAAGGTGAGTCGGCCCATTGGCGTGATTGGGGTTATTTTTGAATCCAGGCCCGATGCCCTGGTACAGATTGCAGCCCTTTGTTTGAAAAGCGGGAATTCAGTATTGCTCAAAGGCGGCAGCGAGGCTTTGGCCACCAATCAAATTCTGGCGGCGATTATTTCTAAAGCCGGGGTTGAAGCAGGATTGCCCCAAGGCTGGCTGGGACTGCTTGAATCACGCAGTGATGTGTACCAGATGTTAAAGCTGGAAAAGTCAATTGATCTGATTATTCCAAGGGGCAGTAATGAATTTGTGCGCTATATCATGGATAATACCAATATCCCGGTGTTGGGACATGCCGACGGGATCTGCCATTTGTATATAGACAGGTTTGCCGATCTTAAAATGGCAATTGATCTGTCTTTGGACAGCAAATGCCAGTACGTGGCCGTGTGTAATGCAATTGAAACCATTCTGGTACATGAAGTCCTGGCTCAAGATATACTTCCGTTATTGAAAAGCAAATTAGAAGACCAGGGGGTGAAAATTTTCGGATGTGAAAAAACAAGGGCCATCATAGATGTTGAAGCTGCCACAGAGAAAGACTGGCAGACAGAATACCTTGATTTTATGGTTTCCATTAAAATTGTTCCTTCCCTTGATGACGCGTTGGCCCATATTAATCAATATGGATCAGGCCACACAGATGTCATTGTTACAAAGGATAAAAAAAGAGCCATTTATTTTATGGATCATGCCGACACAGCTGATGCGTTCTGGAATTGCAGCAGCAGATTTGCCGACGGATTCAGGTTTGGTCTGGGTGCTGAAGTGGGTATCAGTACCAATAAGATCCATGCAAGGGGCCCGGTTGGCCTTGAAGGCCTTATGATTTATCAGTGGCGCCTTATGGGTGACGGGCATATGGTAAAGGACTATATCGGTATGACTGCAAAACCATTTAGTCATAAACCATTAACAGATAAGTTTAATTAGAGATACATAATGCCAAAACAAAGATTGATCAATGCCCGGCGGGTGGTTGTAAAATTGGGCAGTAATGTGATCACTGCAAAGAACAGTTTAAACCTGGAACTCATTGAATCCATCTCCAGCCAGATAAGCCATCTTATGGATAACGGGGTTGAGGTGATCCTGGTATCCTCGGGAGCCATGGCAGCAGGCTTGCGGAAAATGGGAATGGACCGCCGTCCAGATGAGATCCCAAAGCGTCAGGCAATTTCAGCCATTGGCCAGAGTGGGCTGATGAATGCCTATGAAAAAAGCTTTGGCCAATTTAATAAAAAGGTTGCCCAGATCCTGTTAACGGCGGAAGATTTGAACAATAGGAAACGGTATCTGAATGCAAGAAATACCTTGCATACGCTCATAAAATGGAAGGTCGTGCCCATTATCAATGAGAATGATACCATCATGGTTGAAGAAATAAAATTAGGGGATAATGACAATCTTGCCGCCATGATCACCATTTTGATGGATGCTGATTTTTTATTCGTTTTAACTGATATTGACGGATTGTATAATAAAGATCCAAGGCAACATTCCGATGCTAAATTGATCCCAAGGGTCACTCGGTTTAAAAAAGAAATTGAAGACTTTGCAAGTGAGATTCCAGGGACCCTGGGAACAGGTGGCATGCTCAGTAAAATTCAGGCCGCCCAGAAAGTCACTTCAGCCGGAATACCTATGATAGTGGCCCGGGGCAATATTCCCGATGTTCTATTGCATCTTTTTGACGGCAAAGAATATGGCACATATTTTGTTCCTAAAAAAGAAAAAATGCCCAGGCGGAAATGCTGGATTGCTTATACCCTTGCCCCTAAAGGAAGTCTTGTGATTGATGATGGTGCTGTACGGGCAGTGCAGCTGAATGGGAAAAGCCTGCTTGCCACTGGCATCGTTTCTGTGGAAGGGGATTTTGAAGAAGGCGCAGCCGTCTCTTTTAAAACAACTGCCAATGAAATTATCGGAACCGGCCTGGTCAATTACAGATCTTTGGACATTAATTTAATAAAGGGGCTGAAAACCTCCCAGATCAAGGGTTGCCTTGGCGGAAAACACTATGATGAAGTTATTCATCGCGACTATCTTGTCCT